>DATCKK010000611.1:0-6569 GCA_036562325.1 Cytophagaceae bacterium
TCAAAGATTGCCCGGAGATAAGAGAACCGGAAGAGGTACTGATAATTTTACCTACGGCAGTTACAAGGGAGATAAGTATTACCGGCCCGATATGTTCCCAAATCATGGAAGGATCAATAAGCATACCTACAGAAACAAAGAACACAGCTCCGAATAAATCTTTTACAGACTTCACCAGATGTTCAATTTTTTCGGCTTTGGTAGTTTCTGCCAATATAGACCCCATTATAAAAGCTCCCAGAGCAGGTGAAAAACCCACCAATGTAGCCAGCCATACCATTAACAGACATAGTGCTATGGACACAATGAGCAATGTTTCATCACTCATCAGCTTAGATGTTTTTTTAAAAAAGTAGGTATTAAAAATATTCCTGCGAGAAACCATAACACTAAAAAGAAACCAAACTTCAAAACAGAGATCAATATTTCCGATCCTGAAAATTGTTGTGTCAATGCCAGGGTAGATAACAATACCAGAATGAGTATAGCTACCAGGTCTTCAACAATTAATACACCAAATACAAGGCTTACATATCTTTGGGTTTTTACCCCCAACTCTTCAAACGCCCGGATGATAATGGTTGTAGAAGAAACAGAAAGTATACCACCAAGAAATATACTATCCATTGACGACCATCCCAGCAATTTTCCGGTAACAAAACCAAGGGCCGTCATAACTATTACCTCAACTACAGAAGTAATGGACGCTGAAGCTCCAACTTTGGCAAGTTTTTTAAAACTAAACTCTAACCCTAAGGTAAAGAGTAAAAAGATCACTCCTATTTCAGCCCAAATACTAATATTAGCTTCATCGGTAACAGTAGGTAAAAAAGTAAAATAAGGGCCGACAAGAATTCCTGCGATAATATACCCAAGTACCTGTGGTTGTTTTAACTTTTTAAATATAATAGTAATAAGGCCGCCTGCCGCAAGTATCAATCCAAGATCAATAATCAATGGGGGTAAATGAATCATCGTTTAACTTAATTGCTAAGTTTTAAACACTAAATCAATTAAGAAGTTTAGTATTCAAAACTCTGTAAACAATTAAACCTGTAAGGGTTAATTTACTTCCGGCAATTCTCTATTATGTCTATATATCACAGCTTAACCCTGAAACGTGTCCATGTAATATCATTTCTAAAGTTATAATGATTAAGAGGTATTAGCCTTATTTTTCAATCACCCATAATTGTATCCCCCTATTCCTTCTATAAAAAATACCAAAAAATATTTTTTATTTTCTACAATAATCTTATCTTTAGCTAAGAGAGCCCTATTCTTATTTTTAAATAATCTATTGTTTCAACATCACATTAATTCTGACTTCTCATGAAAAAATTATTACCAACACTATTGCTGTTCCTGATAGTATTCTCTGCTTTTTCACAAGAGGATTGTGGAACAAAAATTTTACCCGAACAGGAACAATTTCTGGAAAATCTTGAAAAACAATGGGAAGCCAAGCGCAAAACCTTCAGGGTCAACGCCACATCCATGAAAATGATACCGGTAAAGGTACATATAATCAGGAAAAGTGACGGGACTGGTGGTATTACCATAGAACAGGTTAGAGAAGCAATTAATTATACTAATAACTTATATATTAAAGCCAACATACAATTTTTTATTTGTGGGCCGGAAGCCTACATCAACAATACCACCTATTACGACTTTATAGAAACAACGGAAAGCAACCTTCGATCTATTTCATATGTAAACAATATGCTCAATATATACTTTGCCAATAGCGTAACATCAAGCTCTGGATCGAACCTATGTGGATATGCCTATTTTCCCGGATCTTACGACTTGGTAATGATGAACAACTCCTGCGCCGTAAATGGAAGTACACTTGCACATGAAATTGGTCATTATTTCAATCTATATCATACCCATCAGGGGGGTAATGAATTGGTAAATGGCTCCAATTGTGGCACTGCAGGCGACCGCTGCTGTGACACTCCGGCAGACAATAACCTTTCCGGAAAAGTAGGGGCCGGATGTGTCTATACCGGCACTGACACAGATGCTAATGGACAAAAATATAATCCCAGTACTATCAACCTGATGTCTTATAGTTCCAAAAGCTGCCGTTTAGAATTTACTCCCGAGCAATATGCCCGAATGAAATATGCAGCCGATAATTTCAGAAACTATCTCACCTGCAACAGCACCGTTCCTCTGGATGCTGAATTTATAGTAAATAATACCTATAGCTGCGACAATTCTTTAAATGTACAATTCCACAGCACATCACTTGGTTTCCCAACCAGCTGGCATTGGAACTTTGGCGATGGGTCTTCCGGATCAACTCAGGAAAACCCAACCCATACTTACACTGCTCCGGGAGTATACAATGTAAGTTTAACTACCCAAAAAGGTGGAACCAGCAATACAGAAACCAAAAATTATCTGATAGCAGTGGGAGCCGTAAAGCTGCCGTATAGTGAAAACTTTGAAACAGGCCCTGCCAGTTTGGGTAAATTTAAAAAAGAAACAGGTTTTGCTAACTTTCTTAACGTTTTAAGTGATGGCGCCAATGCAAGTTCTTATGGCCTTGTAATGGAAGGTGCTCCGAATACTAACTCCAACTTTGATACCCCAACGTCACTTGATCCGTTTGGAGAAAAAGTAAATCCTATGTTCCGCGCAAAAGCCGAATTATGTGTAGATGCTACTACGTATGCTACACTTAAACTTTCCTTTGACCTGAAGCAGGTTTATGATTACAATAATGCCTATACCAACTTTAGGGTTCTGGTCAATGGAAATCAAATCGGCAGTGTCTACCGGCCTTCCGGTGCCACTACTGCATGGAAGAAAATAGATCTGGATCTGTCTGCTTATGCAGGAAACATTGTTACCATAACATTTGAGTCCAGTTGCAAGTACAGCAGAAATTATGATGACCCCAAAGGAAATGCTAATTACATTGACAATATAAGTATAACAGGAACTCCAATAACAATTGCAAACTTTACTTCCGACCAATCGAATATATGTGAAGCAGCATCTGTTACATTTACTGACCAATCTACTAATGCCACTTCATGGAACTGGAGCTTTGGAGAAGGTGCTACTCCTTCTACGGCAACAGGCGCAGGGCCTCATGTGGTCACTTATTCCTCTGCAGGCCAAAAGACGGTATCTTTAAATATTAATAATGGAGCTGATATTGAAAGCAAACCCAATTATATTACCGTTAAACCCAATCCTACAGCAAGTGCTACTCCATCTTCCGTAAGCATTTGTAGCGGCACTCCTGCTCAATTCAATCTTAACTCTGATATAACAGGTACACTCTTCTCATGGACAGTAAATACGGTAGAAGGAATTACCGGAGCTACTTCCGGATCGGGTACAAGCATTAATCAAACCTTAACGAATAATAAAAACGCAGCTGCTGATATTATTTACTCCATCACACCTACGGCCAATGGATGTCAGGGAGCAAAAATTGATGTACCGGTTACAGTAAAACCAATTCCTGTAGCATTGGCCTCTGCCACCGATTCTGAAATTTGTAGTAATAGCACAACAGACATTAGCATATCGTCTTCTGTAAACGGTACCGAATTCAACTGGACCGCACAATATTCCGCCGGATTAACAGGAACTACTTCCGGAACCGGAGAATTTATTGAAGAACGACTTACGCTGGATGGTGCCAGCGAAGGTACTGCTGTCTATGAAATAACACCGATAGCCAATAACTGTACTGGTGAAACAACAGACATCAGCATTACTGTTGTTCCGTGCATCACTGCTACTGTTGCTGCTGCAAAAAATTCCTCTCTGGTTAGTATTTCTCCTAACCCTTTTACGGAATATACACACATGAAATTAAACGGATCGGTTCAACCTACCGAAATCACCATTACCAATATTACCGGAAAGGCCATATATAATGATTCAAAAGCGAGTACGGAATGGGTAATAGGCGAACAATTGGAGCCGGGAATATACTTCTGTACCATCAGAAACGAAGAAAAAATAGAAGTGATAAAACTTATTAAAAGATAAAACATCAACTCAATTATTTACACAGGGGGAAATTTTCCCCCTTTTTTATTTTACCAGGCTCTCAATCGTGCTAAATTAAAAACCTGGTCTAATTTCTTTATCAATTTCATATTTTTTATCACATTTGCCACCATCATTGGTTATTATTCCAACAACTAACCTAAATATAGAATAATGAAAATTATAATCAGCAGGATACAATTCACATTACTTATATTATTCAGTATTTTCAGTACAGTTGATACCCTGGGCCAATCAGGCAGGAAAGATTTTGTTTTCAACTGGAACATAAGCAAAGACAATATGTGGATTCCTATTGATACATCATTAAAACGATTTAACCCCACACCTGCAGAAGTTCAACTGGCCAAAGAGTTATCAAAAAAATATTTAGATTCCCTACAACTTATCACTAATAATGATCCTCAGGTTGATACGCTTGGATCGGCAAGTTACAATCATGAAAACTACACAAGGCAATATCTGGGATATATAGACAATAATGGAAACAAGATTATATTCATCAATGCCTGTTGTTCCGAGTTAGCTGAAGGCATTAACCTAGAAAGACACTGGCTATACTCAATGGAAGATAACCCATGTTATTTTCAGGTTAAAGTAAATTTAAAAGCCATGACTTGCTTCGGACTGAACGGAAACAAAGATGAATAAACCGTAAGCCATTGTAACAATTTATCTATTTTAACTTATGTATCCTCATTGATTCTGTAGACAAATTCGTTTCTACAACCAATATATATTGTCCGGGCTTAAGATTACCTCCCACAGAAAGGCCATGAGACACCGAATCATTTTCCTGATTATAAACTTCCCCGCCAAGTAAATTTACAACTTTATATTTCACGTAATTTATATCACCTGCCAACATTAGCAAAGTCTCTTCCTCAAACACCGGCTGCAATACATAAGGCTTGGCGGAAGTAGTTTTAGTTATATATATTATGGAACTCTTTTGAGTACTACCATCGTTATCGATTACCCTAAGCTGATAATAAGCATGATCGGAATAAAATGCTTCGTCATTAAAATGATAGAAATTAATAGAATTACTATTACCTACAGCTTCTACATAACCAATCGTTGAATATTGCTCCGCATCAAATGAACGGAGTATTTCAAAGCCTCTGGTATTATATTCCGAAGCAGTTGTCCAGGTTAACCAGGCAATATTACCACCTGCCGTAACATCAAATTCTGAAATTTCTACAGGTAACAAACAATCTAATGTTATGGTAAAGCTCACGGGAATAGGCCCCGCACAAGGATCAGGAAGGGTTACGGAATAGGTAGTAGTTACATTAGGACTGAATATCGGGCTACTGCTGTAAATATCATTGATACTACCATCATCGGGAGACCAAAGGTATTTCTGTGTTCCATACACCCTGAACTCAAAGAGTGAATAACCATAATTTGTATTACGTTGTATCCCATACATTCTTACATATCGCACATTACTTGCACTGAATACTAAGGTCGCTGTATTTGCACCAGCCGGCCCATTCGTTACCGTATATTGATCTGTCCAGGTGACAGCATCATTGGATGTTTGAATTATGTATTGCTTAGCCGAAGCATTTTCCCAAAAAAGTTGTACGCTGTCTATATCCGAAGGGTTTACTAAATCGATGTATATCCATTGCGGGTCACTACTTTGACTACTCCAGCGTGTTCCCATATTACCATCAGTTGCATTGTTTGCTGCCGTACCGGCCCATTCAATACTGGAAGCAACAGTTGTTTTTTTGTCAGAAATAAGTGGCCCGGGCAAAGGAGGCAGACGCTTTTGTACCGTACCTCCTGTACAAATAGATGTATCTCCAAGAGCAAATGTAGTTAAAGAGTCTAACCTTACTTGTTGATCATTAAAAGTACCACCTGTAGCTGCTACAAACCCCCAATAAACATAAGGATTTCCATTAAATACATTGGCTTTAATATCGTATATCAGTGAAAGGCGAAGAGAGTCATTAACGTAAACAGTTAACGTGGTAGAGGAAGGATCATAATTAATTCTAAAGTCATACCATAAACCATCTTTTACATCGGTCTTTGTTGGGTCTATCCGAACAGGCCCGGCCAAATTATTAGCCACATTGGTATGGTCGACGTTTCCACTTTTCAGAATAGCTACATGATCATAAGCCGGATCATTATTATTAGGGGCACCTCCATTGTTTCGGAATGTATCAAATTCTACTGCAATAGAATGGCCGGGCATTCCTCCATAACCAATACCACCACCTGCTGCACCTGTACCGGCTACCACACAATTATCCTGCATCACAAAAACTATCCCGTCCGCTCCTCCACTTATATTACCAAAGTGCAATTGCCCTTGCACATTAAATGGAATATCCAAATGATGCTGAACCTGATACCATACAGCGCCAAATTGCCAATTTGTTGCAGGAGTGAGTTGAAACGTATTGGGGCCAAGAATGGAAGCATTGCCGTTAAGTTGAAATTGGCTTTTTGCTTTTATACTTGTAAAAAGTATAATAAAAAGCAGAAAAGATCTA
>DATCKK010000617.1:0-3279 GCA_036562325.1 Cytophagaceae bacterium
CCTCAACATTTTTGACTGACTTTCTGATTAATGTCCTTTTCTTTGCAAAACTATTACCATTGGGACATTTCTTTTGAGGTAAATCTGGCTTATATAACTCTTCCGGCGATACCCCAATCCCATAACCCGGAACTTCTATAAGGTTCTCATCAGAAGTCGTATCTTTACTGTTCTGATCTTTTATCATATTTATATTCCCCTTTTTTAGATTAACATTTCCCTTTTGGGGCTGGTTCTACTTTATTCATTAAGGAACAGACAGCCGGGACACCTGTAAATACAATTGATTTACTGCAACTACTTTAATCGGTATATTGTTTTTAAAAAAACAACCTGTTTATAGCAATCAGACTTATGGAGATAAGGCACGACAAAGAGGAACGAAGATTTTACGCAATCTACGACGATAAGGAATATAGTCTTGAGTATAATGAAGTAAAAGATAATTTATGGGAGTTTATGTGTCCCTATATCCCCAGCATTGTAACCAACCTGAAAGAAATTGAGATCAGAGAAAAGCTGATAGAAACCGCTATAAACTATATGGAGAAACACAACATCCAGGTATTGGATAGTGGCTCTTGTTTTCATGTACGTGATTTTCTGGATGCGAGAAAAGATCTAGGTTTTTTAATCAAATACATTATCAGATAATCATCCGGATTTATAAGCAAGAAGCAAAACATCTAATAATGGATTAACACATCCCAATATTTATCATTACATATAATAAATACATCTTAAGGAATCAGCACTTTACCAACAAATACATCATAATCCAATCCTACATTTACAATCAAAAGTCCTTTGGTTAGCTCTGTATCCGGGATATCGATAACTGCGGATATATTGTTATAGGTTTTCTGAAATACCACTTTCCCTGTCAAGTCTGAAATAGTAACCAATATTGATCTCGAAGTATAAGGCACATCTATAATTAAAGATTGATTTTCTATTCTTGTTAATGACCAATGCTCCATCGATCTTTCTTTAACAGAAGCTATCTGATTACAGGAAGATTCCAGTTGATCTATTATTACCTTATGCAATGACTTCGATGCATTAGCACCATGTGCGTCCTGAGTCATCTCCCACACCATCACTCCGGCAAACCTGTTTTCCACGGCATAGGCCACTTTTTGCCTAATCAGATCCGGGCCATTAAAAACAGTAAGGTCATCTCCCGGAGTCTGGTTATCAGAAGGAAGCATGTCCGGAAATTTTTCTACAATGGTATTATAAGTATAAGCAGTAGCAAGACCTCCACTGGTGCTATTAAATTTGTAGCCATAAAAAGGCAGCCCCATAACCAGTTTACTTTTTTCAAATCCGCGGCCCACCCAATAAGTTTCTGCATCTTTAAAATGTTGAAAACTGGAATGATTCCCGAATGGACTGGTGTTCCAGGTGCCGGTCTGATCATAAATCATAATCTGCAACCAATCTGCTAACATCAATCCCTCGGTAGGAAACCATTGCCCCCAGTAGTGTCCATAAAATACGGTAGAGATCAATAATAGATTTTCTGCTTTTAATGAAGCATGGAGTTCTTCCATTACTAACTGGTAGTTAGTTCTTTCTTGCGAGCTTTGTAAGCCTTCCCAATCAATATCAACCCCATCAAGTGAATGATAGAGACAGAATTTAGTAATAGTATCTGCAAATTTTTTCCTTGCTGCTGCATCATTAGCCATAGCAGGGAAATTAGTACTTCCTATACTGATTATTTTCTTTACACCATGCTGTTCACATTGCTGTTTAAAGTATTTAAAATAGTTATTTTCCCATGATTGAAAAGGAGTAATTCCACCTTCCGGTGTAGGGATTGCAAAAGCAAAAAATGCATGCGTTAATTTAGAATAATCTACATTGGAAGATGTTCTGTAATTAGGTATATACCCGGCTACTTTCGTACAATAATAGTTATTTTGTGCAAATAATGAAGTAGTTAACGCACATAGGAAGGAGCAAATAATTAATCTGTTCATATAAGCCATTAATTAACTCTACGAAAAAATAAACAGAAGGGTGACATAAACAAAAATATCAATTGAAATATCTGTCTTTTCCCATATTCCGAATATATAAACTCTTCCTAAAATTCGCAGATAATTGCCATGGCATTCCAACTGAATATTATTGATTTAAGAAAATGGCTATCGCCGGAAATACTCATTTAAACCCGACAACAGTCTATTTACTCTTTAATGCTTGAGTTTGGTTGAATTTGAAAATATTATAAACAGTTAAAGGCAGGGTTACAGCCCTGCCTTTAATATAATATAGAATTCACATTCTATATGTACTCCTCCCCCCTCATGTAACTTGTTTCCGGCTTATCCTCTATTCCTGTCTCCTCTTGCCAGAAAACCTACTATAATTACAACCGCAGTAATCAGAAAATTGTTAAGCTTTACATAAATATTCTTTATATTGAAAAATCACCCATTCATTTCGTTTTTGTATTCAGAATAAGCATGGCGGATTTTGTTTCTAAAATAAAAAAGGATGGCTCCAAAAGTGAACAGGATAATACAACCTAAGCGAATGGCAAAATATACTCCAAACTGTTCCGATATCCATCCTATTTGCAGATTACCCAAAGGTATTAATCCTATAAACATTAATACATAAATACTCATCACTCTTCCTCTAAACTCCGGCTTTACAAGACTTTGAACTGTTGAGTTTATAGTAGATGCCTGCGCTACCAATCCCATTCCTGTGAGAAACAGAAAGAATAAGGCCATATAAAAACTACTGGACAGAGTAAATAAAAACAAACAAGAGGACAATAAAAAGTTACCTCCTATTATAAAATAAATAGCAGAAATTCTTTGAGACAATATCGCTACCAGTATGGCTGCTGTCAGGGAGCCTAAGCCCCCGGCAGTGTAGAAATATCCAAGTCCGGCAGCTCCCAGCTTAAACTCTGTTTTGGCTATTAACGGAAGTAAAGTCGTATAAGACCAGCCAAATACAGATACCATACCCGCAAATAAAAGAAGATTTTTTATGATGGGATGATTGGCAGAATATTGTATACCTTCTTTAATTGCCTGTACAGGATGCATATTAGTTGTAGGTATGGAAGAAGTAATATTCATTGCAGCTAATGCCATAATCACTGCCGCATAAGTAACACCATTGATGATAAATGCGCCGCCCGTTCCTACTGCCACTATCAGTAAACCCGCTACACCGGGGCCAATAGCCCTTGCTGCATTAAATATACCGGAATTAAGTGCAATAGCAGATGCGAGTTGTTCTTTATTAACC
>DATCKK010000627.1:0-7286 GCA_036562325.1 Cytophagaceae bacterium
ATGTACAATAATGCATTTTTATTCACTGCCGGATTTACTATAGGAAAGAATAAAAAGAAGAGTCCAACCTCTAATTACGGAGATTAATTTAATACTTTTAAATTATAATATTTTGAACAGGCTGTTTAATCTTTTTAGACAGCCTGTTTTTTTGATTACTGATGGTGAGTAGGAGGTTTTAGGCTAAGGGGTAAATTATTAATTCCTGATTTATAGTGATTTTACATTGTTTTATAGCTGTATAATTTATTTTTAAACATACTACCGGTTAAAGGGTTATGAAAAAAGTTATTAGGTAAAATGGTAGCTCTTACCAACTATTTATTTGCCTGATTCGTAAATAAATACTAATACCAAACTCTAATTGCCTATGAAACTGATAAAATCATTCCTGGTACTGGCATTAGTTCTCCCTTTGATCGCTGTGGCTAATCCACCGATTGGTAAAAGTAAAGCAGGGCCTTGCAGTAAAAAGGTACTTTTGCAGTTACGAAATAGTGTAGAATATCCTGAGTTTGCCCAGGCAGAAGAATTGCAGGGAGTGGTATTGGTACAATTTAATATACTGGAAAACTCAGAAGTGGAAATTACTGAGATTCAAAGCAGCGATGAGCGTCTTAAAAATTATGTTTATTCTAAACTGAATGGAATGATCATATCTGGCTCACCCTGTGACATAAAAGAAATGACTATGAAATTTAGTTTTGTGCTTGAGTAGGAAGTTCAGGTTCCCCCATATCAATATGAGTCTGTTGATAAATATGTAGGTAATGGCTGCGTAATCGTAGCCATTATTTGTTTGTAACTGATTCGTACAGCCCCATCATTTTTTCCTGAATGTCAGGTCTAAGCCTGACATCATTGAAGTTGAGTAAAGCAAAAATATCATAAATCATCAGATATCAGGTTGATAAAAAATCTTTGTATCAACTCTGTGATTATTCTATTTAATACTTATTATTGCAATATATTATTTATAATTAGTCTAAATAAAAATAAATACAAAGGTCAATTATGCGTGATTTACATGATATGCTTCTATTGTCTCAACGCCCGGAAGCTTATATAGCAATATGCACCTGTTGCGGTAATATTAGTTTTATGTACCGAAATATTGCCATTACTTTCCAACACTCCGAGTTTGAATATTTTTGTCAGTATTTTGATAACCTGAAGGGGCTAAAGAGTGAAGAAACAGATGATGTATATATGAGTACTCCGGTAAAAAATATCTTATTCTGTTTTACTAAAAGTGAAATCAAAGAAATTAAACAATTACTGACAGAGGCCAATCTTTTACTGGAGACCTATAAAATTCTGGGAGTTGATTTTAAATGTTAACGAACAAAGAGTTATTGAAACAGTTTTTCAATGGGGCAGTGAGCAGGAATGACTCCTTATTACATTGCTAAAAATGATATAAATAATATACCAATGCTGAGAATACTTGTTCCTACTGATTTCACTGATTCATCAAAAAACGCCGTAAATTATGCGGCAGCATTAACGCATGTAATTGAAGCAGAGCTTTATCTTTTAAATGTTACCCATGTAAAAGGTACACCTCATGTTACCATTACAGAAGACTTTGAACAGGTAGTATCGGAACAGGCGGAAATACAACTTGAGAACCTGAAAGAAGAATTGAGCCGTACCAAACCGGGGATAAAAGTAGAAGTATTTATGGCTGAAGGATATCCGGTACATCAATTTGTTCATCGGGTTGCGGAAAAAAATGGCATAGACCTTATCGTTATGAGTGGAAGTGAGTCTTCAGGAACGAGGGCGTTTCTGGGAAGTACAACTACCAATGTATTGGAAAACATGCCTTGCCCGGTGTTGGTGGTACCTAAAGATGCCAGATTTGAAGGGTTTAATAATATTTTATATGCGACCGATCTGAAAAAAGAAGCCGATGAGCTCCCTTTAGTTATTGATTTTGCCAGGCTGTTTAACGCTAAACTTCATATCCTGCATATTATAGAAAAGCAAAAAGTAACTATCAATGATGTTGAGAAAGGTAAACTGTTGCGAGAAAAATATAGGTACAGTGATTTAAAGTTTACCATTTTAAAAGCGGAAGATAAAGCCCGAGAGATTGAACGCTATGCCAGGGAAAATAAGGAAGATCTGATTCTGATCTTTATTCATAACAGGTCTTATTTTGAAAATCTGTTTCAATATTCAGTAACCAAGGAGTTATCTTTTGAATCGAGTGTACCTCTGCTTGTATTCAAGAAACCAGGAGAGTAAGGTTAAAGATTACTGGTTTTTAAAGATTAGCAATAGATATTGGTTCTCTTGCTTGATAAAATATACCACTGGTTTGTACCGATTTTTGCTTGCTATCCTTAGCACTATTATATGATTTTTCTATATCTTGTAGCTAATAAATAATAGCTGTTGTATACATAATCACAAAGCTTTAGAAGATATATATACTATCCGTTGAATATGGCCATTGAAATTGAAAGGAAATTTTTAGTGCTCAATGATACTTACAAAAGTAAAGGAGAAAAGAGCTATTACAAGCAGGGGTATTTGGTGTCGGATGAAACAAAAACAGTGCGTGTGAGAATAGCAGATGAAAAGGCTTATCTTACCATTAAAAGTAAACCTGTGGGTACAGCACGGGCAGAATATGACTACGAGATACCAGTTTCAGATGCACAGTATATGCTGGATCACTTATGTGAAAAGCCACTGGTGGAAAAATACAGGTATAAATTGCAAGTACAAGATTTGGTATGGGAAGTAGATGAATTTTTGGGAGATAATGAGGGCCTTGTTGTAGCGGAGGTAGAGCTTTCCAGGGAAGATCAGGCTATCGAGCTTCCGGAGTGGGTAGGCAGGGAAGTGACCGGTGAAGTCAGATATTATAATTCTCAGTTAATTAAAAAGCCTTATAAAAGCTGGTAACCTATTTCGCTATTTTGGACAAAGCCCGATGTTTTGTTCTACTTCTTCGTATTCATTGAAGTTGCTAATATTAATGTTATTAAATAGTTTTTTATAATCATCGCAAAGTTGGTAGCCTTTAGCTTCAAAGCTTACATCGTATTCTTTGCCTTCTGTAAATACCAATATATATTTACCGGTAGCACTGTTAGAATGAAATACCCCCAGGTCTTCACCTGTTGATTTATCCTTTACACTGATGGTTGCCTGCAGCGGTTTTTGATTTCGGTTATCATAAACGAAGCCTTTCATTAGCATTACTTTGGCAGGCTCTTTATAGATATAAGCATAATAAATATCCTTGTCACCCACGCCATCATTTTTTATGGTAGAAAAGTAAACTCTTCTACCATCCGCTGAGAATGAAAAATTAAGGTCATCATGTGCGGTACTTATAGGATATCCTACATTTACAGGCTCTGACCATTCATTCTTTTCTTCGTCGAAGGTAGAAACAAAAAGATCAAAGCCACCCATCGTTTTATGTCCGTTGGAACAGAAGTACAAAGACTTTCCATCCGGATGAATAAAAGGAGAGTCTTCGTCGTAAGGTGTGTTGATCTTACTCCCCATGTTTTGAGGAAGTGCCCATTCACCGTTAGGTAATTTTTTTACCGAATATAAATCCAGGCCTCCATAACCTCCCGGACGGTTACTGGAAAAATAAAGAATTTTTTGGTCGGGGGATATGCTTGCGCTTGGCTCCCAGTCTTTCGAATTGATCTGTTCGGGAAGTTTTTCTGCTTTTACCCATATATTGCCATGGAGTTCACTTATATATAAGTCGCCGGAGCGATAGAAGATGAGTTTTTGCCCATCCTGTGCCAGAGCAATGGCAGCATCATGCCCGGCGCTGTTAATTCCATCTCCTATATTCATGGGAACAGACCATCCCGAAGGGCCTTTGTAAGCAATATAAATATCTTCATTGTAACTGCCATCTGTTTCCTGAGGGGCAGATTTGTTTGGCCTTCTGGAAGTAAAAATTATGATACTTTCATCTGCCGACAACACCGGAGTGTAATCTGCATAGGGAGAGTTTATGGTATTGCCCAAATTGATAATATCATATTTTAATGAATTGGCCATTAATTCAATGCCAGTTTTACACATGGCAATTTCCTTATCAATCTTTTCCAGTTGCTTATCCAGATTTTTACTTTTCTTCTGGCTTATTAACTGTTTATATTTTTCATAGTGTTTAATGGCTTCCTCCATTTTGTGTTCCAGATGAGCAGTTTTACCTGAATAATAATATAAGGCTTCGTTAAATTTTTCAGGTGTTTTCAGGCATTTTGAGAAATAGATATAAGCTTTCTCCGTATTAAATGTATTAAGATATGATATTCCTATCGGGTAGATGTAATGCGGGTTATCAGGTTTGATGCTGTCCAGTTTAAGGTAATATTTTAATGCAGACTTATAGTCTTCTTTCTTAAAGTGAGCTTCTGCGTATAACTCCATGTCCGCAATTTCACTACGGGTTTGGGAATAGGCCGGTGAAGTATAAACTGCTGTCTGAATAATAAATGCCAGCAGTAAATACCTGTAGTTATTAATAGGGGAAGGGTACATATATTTATGGAATTATGCCTTCATAAATGTACGCAATAAAATAGTAAAAGTTGGTAAATGTTATTTGCCTCTGGTACTTATGTAGTCTAAAATGGCTTCATTTATTATTTTTCTGAGGATTTTTTCCAATGAAGTATTTTTGTTAACCATGATTAACTGAAACTTCAAGGTTATGTGGTCTTTATGAATTTTTAAAACTTTTAGTTGCAGGCTGTCTTTATAAATATGGTCTCCGTAGTCAGTAAACTGGCTTATTATAAATTTTTCCAAATCGTTTAGGTCCCAGCTATGTTGTAAATCCAGGTCAAACTCAACAGTTATTTTCTCTACATTTCCTTTAGTGTAGTTTAATACAGTAGAGTTAAGTATACTGTTATTGGGTATAAATACAAGGTCATCATCGTCGTTGTTGATGTGGACATTAAATAAAGTAATGTCCATAATTTTTCCTTTATGTTCTCCAATCTTCACATAGTCGTTCAGAGAAATTTCATTGGAAAACATCAGAATCATACCATTGATCATGTTAGAGATATAATCTTTGAAGAGAAGTGCCAGGGCAGCGGCAACGATACTTAATGAAGTGAACAGTTGTCTTATATCTACCTTAAAGAAATAAAAAACAGATAATATAAATGCAATGACAGAAAGTAGAGAGGCTATGTTATTTATGCCAAGGACAAAGTTGTCTACAAAATCATTTTCTCTTTTCTTTTTCTTTAAATAAAAGAAGACCAATGTTAAACGTGAAAAAGAAATAATCAGGTTGGCAAATATGAAGAAGACAAAACTTTCAGCTATCCTGAAACTAAGGCCATATACTTTTTTGTAATGAGGGTATTGTACCAGTATGAATACTACTGCCAGGAAAATAATAAGTTTGAGTATGAAAAAAATTCTCTTTTGACTTTCTTTGCTGGCTACTTCGTCAAGCCCTAGTTCAAGTATCTTTTTATGTTCCGTCATATCCGCTTATAACAGTTTTATTATTTACAATAGTTTCGGGAGTCTTATGAAGTTTCAGTTATAATAATAGATTATTTTTTCATAAGGTTCCTGAGTGTTGTACTGCAAATCTAATCAAATCAGTGGATAGTTTATAGAAGTGAATGGTAGGTTAATTGGCCTGTCGGAGTTATTAACCTTGTTATTTTTTTAATTTTAGTTTGTTTTTATAGGGGACAAAAAACCGGAGGCTGAAGTATAGTTTGTTGTAGTTGGTAAGGCCATTGTCAAAAAAGTTAATGTTATAGCCATTTAGAAGATGAAAGTTTAAGAGGCGAAACCCTATGGTGGGAGCCATACCTACTGCAGAGCAGGTAAAATCGGTAAAATAATTAATATAACCACCAAATGTCAGATCCAGGCGCCCTCTCCGTGTCCAAAATCCGGCTTTATAGGCTGCCTGGTTATTTTCAAAACTATATTCGGCATGGAGTGAGGCGGAGTACATCCTTGGTTTAATTAAACGTATTGTTTTCCAGTGTCTTTCGGCGCCTAATTCCAGGTAAGTATATTTCCCTTTTTGTATCCCAACCAGTAAGCCTGTACTACGCGAATAAAGGCGTAGTTTATTGTTTAAATCCATAGAAAATGGAGAAGTTATAGCGGTCCTGATGTCTGTTTTCTTTTTTAGGGGCTGTCCATTGCCATAGGAGGGGATGAACAAAATGAGCAGAATGAAAAAGAGATAATTAGGTAGAGTTACAGGCATGATTTTAAACTACTGGTTTTGCCCGGATATAATACAGATTTTTTTTGTATAAAGCTATCCTGAGTTAAAAACTTATTTTTTCCCGAATCGTAAGTTTATCTGATATGCATATAAACTATTATCCGAAAGTGAAAAGGTGGAGTATTCTATTGTTGGGCCTTATTTCCATTCAGCTGTCATCATTTGCACAGCAGATAAGCGGTGGTATAAAATTAAATCCTTCTTTTAGTACGATTTATTCCAAAAGCCTTAAAGACAACTATGCAGTTCAAAAGAATAAGGACCCCAAGGTGACTAATTATAATGTAAGTTCAAGGCATCGATTTAGCTTTGGTTTTGGAGGATTTGCCGAATATGCTGTAAATGACAAAATTTCTGTACTTGGAGAACCAACTCTAAATTTTTTCCGGTCAAACATTCATCTTAACTATCATTACATGGATCTTGATTCTCTGGGAAATGGCAATAGCGTCCGGATAGCTTCCGAGAATACTGTTAAGCTTACCCATTTTAACCTGACTATTTCCGGCCGGTATACGATGGGGTTATTGAGGAAGTATTTTGTGCTGGGAGGGCCTTCCATTACAATTACCTCCAGGCCAAAAATTAATACGAAAGAGACTTTATATTTGTCGGACTATATAATGGACCTGGTTGAAACTACCGAAGAAACGGGCTATTCTGGCAAGGCTACCCTTGATAATTTTAAAAAGTTTAAAATAGGATTTATGCTGGGAGCCGGTAAAAGGTTTGACGTGTTTCGCAGAGATATGTTTGTGGATATCCGGTATACTTACTTTTTCAATAAAAGCCCTCTTTACACAAGCAATGCGGAATTTGACGATGCAGTATTGTTAGGAGGAGTGTTCTCTGAAACCGGCAAAAGAAGTGTTGAAAAAGAAAATTCCGATAAAAAAATTCAAGACTTCAGGATGGGACTTTTTACTTTTTCGGTTAGATATACTTTATATAAAAAGTAGTATAATGGTCTAAATTAGAGCAAATTTGTTCAATTTCTTACAAGCGTGGACTATTAACC
>DATCKK010000631.1:0-12569 GCA_036562325.1 Cytophagaceae bacterium
GGCGGGTATCGTTTGAAATTTAAAGTGTGGAGGTTCTAAATCCCACACTTTTTTATTATTTTTATATTATTGCGTGTGGGCTTCGTCTCGGTGGATAGAGAAGCACTTTAAAACCCGCCACGTCGACAACCCTTACCGTTAGCTGCAAGTGTAATACCGCTAAGCGGCAAAACAATATTGACACTTTATGAAAACCAAATTGAATGACGAAAAAATTTTATTGCAACAATTGACAATAAACGATTCACTAATATTTCATAGTCTATATTTCCCAAGCGGGAGGGATAAACAAAATTTGGCAGCTGAAGAAACAAAAACACCTATTGAATTTACAAAACATATAATTTCTCTTTGCAATAATATTTTCACTATTAGACTAATTGATAATCCAACAAAAATAATCGGAGAATGTGCATTACATGACTTAAATAAAGAGAGAAAAGAAATTGAAATTGGCGGAACTCTATTTCCTGAATACTGGGGACAAGGAATAATGGCTTCTGCTTTTCAAATATTAATTGAATTTGCAAAACAAGAATATGCAGTAAATAAAATTATTGCAAAAACAGAAATAACTAATGATAAGGCATTAAGATTTGCAGACAAACTTGGTTTTAAAAAAATCACACAGAATGACCAAACAATAATTTTAGAAAAAATGATATAATAAAACTAATCTACAGCAAACAAGGTATTGCCGAAAGCTGGGGCAAAATGGCTTCTATTAGACTTTTTTACTAAATTTATACTATGGTATTTCTATTGAGCGATAGTACTCCTTCGGCAATACCCAAAACGTTATATAACATATAAAAATGAAATTACGTCAAATAGTAGTAACAGGCAATACGAATGCATTATACCCAGATGGACTTTCATCGAGGGACTTTAATTTTTCTGTGTTACCATTTTTTCAATTCATGTACCAAGGACTCGGACGGGGGAAAGATTTTTTCAACATCAAGAAACTAAACATTGAACTTCATTCAAATCCTGATTCTACAAGCGAATTGAATAACCATCCGGACGGAAAAGGATATATTGGGATGATAAACCAAGGAGGATTTGATTTTCAAAGTTATTTTAACAAGGACTCTGTTGACAGAGTTATAGCTATTGCTGAGATAACCAGGATAGTAATAAATAGAATAAGTTCGACTTCGAATGAAACTAATGTGATTAATGGAATAATAGATAAGATAATTGAAAAAGCTCCGCTAAAAAGAGAACAAATTAATTTGTATTTGGACGAAGCGAACAAAATGATAAAAAACACACCTTATTTCCGCCAATAAAAAACAGGGATAACTCAATTGTTTTCTTTTGTATTTCATCGATACTTATCATAGGAAAATTAAGAATAATACTTTTAGAATTGGAGTATATAAAAACATATCACCTAAAACTAGGTTGTAGCCATGGCGGTCGTCATATAGGATCTCAAAGCTTGTGCTTTATTTACCTCCCTATTTTTATTATTTCCACTTAAGGCTGGGCTGGGTTCAGTGCCAGAGGATAATTCAGAGCTTTTAAATCAGGCACATTTCATACACCAACCATTAGGCACCATTTTAGGACAACTGCATAACGACAACAAGACAGGCCGTTAAAAAAATGAAGACGCTATCAGTACAACAATACAGGAAAATCAATTTCAACATCCGTATCTCCTATGGAAGGATCTCCCAAACCTGTAACAGGTTTATTTTCTCCCTGGTGTTTTAACACAACTTTTAGTTTACCATTTTTGCCTGAAGTAACAGAGCCGGTTCTAAACTTAACCTTCAAGCCAACCGGCACTCCATTATCATCTGCATCAAGATAACTGATATGTATATCTGCTCCTCCTGAAGCAGAATAGAAAAACTGATGTTCTTTTCCTTCCTCTTCGACTTCTTTGGAGATCGTATCTACAGGAGTCTTACTTTCATCCAAAAGTATCACCTCTACATTATACGTTGTATTAGCAGCAAGCCGGATTGTATCAAAAATGGAAGGAGCATTGCCACCTTCACCATCTTCATCTTTAAACACAGCAGTATAAGTTGAATTGGCATTGGCAGAATCAACCATAACCAGTTTTACTGTTGTGATCAACTCCGACTCATTGATATTCCTGGGTTTGGTTACTTCATCATCGTCTTTTTTGCATGAAGTAATCACAGGCAATAAAGAAGCGAATAGTATAGATAATTTCAGTAATGTTTTCATAATCGTACTATTTATAGTTAGTCACTATTTACTTTTAAAAGAATGATTAAACGGAATTTTAACCCTTAACAAAATATTCCTGCCTATCCCATCCGAAAAGTATCTGAACCGATCCAGGTAATCCCTGTATCTGCTGTTTAATACATTAGTTGCAGCAAGGCTAATATCTATAGGTTGTTTATTGACATACAGAGTAGCTCCTGCTTCCAGGTTAAATAAAATATATGTCGGAGGAGGTTCTTTAAAGTCTTCATATTCCAAAACTTTCTCTTTCTTTAGCACCAACAAATGAGAGAAAGCAATAAAAGGATCTTTTAACTTTTCAGAATAATGAAACAGGTATTTTATACCATACTCCATATTAGCAGGAGGAATAAGCACCAGATGAGTTCCGGTATTCCTGTTGACAGCACGAAGCAATGAGAACCTGGAATTAATGATAATGTTTCGGGACAGTGAATCATTAAATGCAAAATCCATTCCTGTAAAGACAGCATTCACCTGTGTATAAGTAAATGAAGGAAATGCACCGCGAACAGTAAGTACATAATCAGGAACATAAGCACCGGTACCCGCGTCATACTTCACGGAAGGGGCAAGATAGATGTAATCATTAATAAAGTTATTATAAACCGTTAGCTCTCCAAATACTTTTCCGTAATGATAGTGGGCAGATAATGACGTATTATAAGCCACTTCTGTCCGAAGCCCCCTGTCTCCTTTTTCAATCCTGGCAGCTCCGTGATGTAAGCCATCACTGAACAACTCATTAACCGAAGGTGGCCTGTAGGCACTACCAAAGTTTAGATGCAGCTTTACATTTTCATTCAGGTCATAACTACTTCCTACAGAACCTGAAAAATTCGAGAACCGATAAACAGGTGTTACCAATACATTATTTTCATACATAAAGGCCTTCATCCTTTTTTGATCGTAACGTATCCCTGCTTCTAATCCCAGTCGCTCTTTTTTCCATTTCTCGATAAAATAAATTCCTCCGGCATAACTTCTGAAATTAGGTATAAATGATTTGGCAGTTCCTCCTGTAGTATTACTTTGAAGAATTACCTCTGCCCCCAGTTCTCCTGAAAAATTACGGGCCGTATAATGTGCAAAGTTTACATTAGCCGTATGGGTAGTAATTTTAAACCTTACCTGTGATTCATCATTCGATGCATTGGAAGATTTATGTTTATCAAATTCCGCTCTGTTATTGTACTGTCTTGCGAAGCTAAGATTCAGTGTTCCCCATTTGTTAAACTTATAATGCCCCTGTACTTTGCTAAGTTCATGAGCCACCTTCTGATACGGCCTTGCCACTTTGTACGAAAAACCGGATGTTTCCAAAGGAACGTCACTGGCAATAGCATTTTTAAGATCTGTTAAATTACCTATATGAGATGCGGAAAATATTCCTGCATCGGAATTATACAGGCTATAAAATGCCTCCAGTCCAAATTTCTTTTTCTGATATCCGGCTTGCCAGCTAAAGTTTTGTTCTTTATACCCGGTATTTTTCAAAAAATAATCTGGTGCACTGAAGTTGCCGGCTCGCTTTACCGTTCCCTGTATCCGAAAACTTAATCCTTTTATTTGGGCAGGCGCATAATCCATTCTCACAGACCCGGCACCTCCCCTACTGTTAGAAATCCCTACCAGGTTTACCTCTCCATCTATTCCGGGCGATTTTCTTAAATCTTTGGAATCTATTAATAATACTCCACCTATTGCATCTGCCCCATAACGCACACCAGATGCACCTTTAATAACAGTGATTTTATTGGCAAGAAAAGGATCGATCTCGGGTGCATGCTCTACCCCCCACTGCTGTCCTTCCAGCCTTACACCATTGTTCATAATCAAAATCCTGTTACCATACACTCCCTGAATAACAGGTTTAAAGATGGTAGGCCCTGATTGTATTGCGTTGACTCCGGGTATCTTCTTCACTGACTCGCCCAATGACAGGCCTCTCGTTAAATCCAGCGATTTACCGCTTAATTCAAATACAAGTTGGGTATATTCTTTTTCGATATCATTCCGCTCTGCAATAATGACTACAGACTCCATCATGCAGGTATCCGAATGAAGGATAAACTTACGATAAGCATCCTCCGAAATCCGGATGGTGGAAATAAGCACCTTATACCCTAACAAACGGCATTCAACGACATAATCTCCTGCACAGAGATGCATAATTTCAAACTTCCCGGAAGTATCAGCTACAGCCGCTTTGGCTATATCCCTAACCCCTACCACTGCACCTGGTAAAGGCTGATTGGATTCCCCGTCAATAACCACTCCTGAAAGCTTATATGTGCACGGTTCAACATCAACCTTTTGTGCTACAAGCAGAAGCGGCAATTGCAGAAGAATACCTATACTAATAACAAGGTATTTGTACTGCACCTTTAATAAGATTTAGTAAATGTATTTTGAATATAAATAAGATGATGGCAATAACTTAATCAATAAGTTGACTGCTGTTAGGAATGAAAGACGGAAGGAGGCGATCTTCCGCAAGTAGAATAAATAAATAAAAAAGTATCCTGAGTTTTGGCTACTGCCCAATCACTTTCAAAGGAGTTTTCAAAAAGAATTGTGGCAACCGGTTGACAGAATAAATCATGAAACAGGTCTATGGAGCAAAGCTTACACTCTTCTGCTTTTACCTGTATTTCTGCCTCTATATGCACTTCCCCGCAGAACTCCCTTTTGAATGATTCATGCGTGTGCAAATAGTTGGGTACAATCTGTACCAACAACAAATTGGCCAGAATAAGTAGCGAAAATACGATATGTAATTTTTTAAATTTCAAATCCGATCAAATGCAACACTGTTGCAAGTTATACAATATTTTTATAAAGTCCAACATTTTAATAACGCAAATCTCCATCCTCATAAAACCGACATACAATCTTCAGGCAGTTTTATTACTTCCATTTCATATGCTGTAACTTTTCTCAGAGTTATTTGTTATACCACGACAATTACCATCTTATGGAAAGAAAGGAAAATAAGCCTGCAAAAAAGTTTTATATAGAGCTATTTTTATCTCAGGCCATGAACTTCCAGTTTGTTTATCCTTCTGAAAGAGATATCATTCCCGAATTTATTTTAAACGCACTGATAGAAAAAATAAAGAAGCAATAGGAGATTCCCCCTCCCCATGCAAAATTTGCCGCAGCCCGTTAATCGATCATTACAGCTATGGAATTGATATTTCTGATTGGGGTTACGATGTAATCACACTGCCTACTGTATAACTCGCAGCAAAACTTTTCGCAATTCATCTGCTTCTTCGCATAGCAAGAATAAAATAAAGAATAAGAGCCACTACTGCCACCAGGCTAATAATTGAAATCAGAACCGAAATCGCTTTACCTAAAGCCCACGTCAGCAGTATCAGCACCAGCATGGAAACTGCCAAAATCAAAAATATATTTCTAAAATGTATCATTCTGTATCCCCTTTGATTAGTTAACACTTTATCGAATTAAATAATGCCTTGAAAAATGGGAATTTGGCCAGAGAGAGCTAACCCAAAAATATAAATGCTATTGAAAGACTTCAATAAAACTTATTCAGCAGGTAAAATAAAAAAGTGGCTGACCCCATACGGAACAGCCACTTTTCACAATAGGTTTTAAAAGATTTAAATCAACGCATTTGCATTCAATGAATTCAAATCTTCATAGGAAGTTTTTAATCTTGCCACCAAAGATTTCTCTCCTTCTCTCAACCAAACTCGTGGATCGTAGTATTTTTTGTTTGGTTTATCTTCACCTTCAGGGTTGCCGATCTGGCCTTGAAGATATCCTTCGTTTTTCTTATAGAAGTTCTTCACACCATCCCAGAATGCCCATTGAAGGTCAGTATCGATATTCATCTTGATAGCTCCGTAAGAGATCGCTTCTCTGATTTGCTCCTGAGAAGATCCGGATCCACCGTGGAACACAAAGTTTACAGGATTTTCAGCACTTAGGTTGAATTTCTTTTTAATGTATTCCTGTGAGCTCTTCAAAATTTTTGGCTCCAGCTTTACACTGCCTGGCTTGTAAACACCATGCACGTTTCCGAAGGCAGCAGCAATAGTAAACTTATCACTGATTTTGCTTAATTCTTCGTAAGCATAAGCCACCTCTTCAGGTTGAGTATATAATTTGGAATTATCAACTCCTGAGTTGTCTACACCGTCTTCCTCGCCACCGGTAACACCTAATTCGATTTCAAGTGTCATACCGATTTTGCTCATTCTTTTCAAATATTCTTTGCAGATTTCAATGTTTTCTTCGATTGGCTCTTCTGACAGGTCAAGCATGTGTGAAGAGAATAATGGTTTTCCATGTACTTTGTAGTACTCTTCACCCGCTTTTAATAATCCGTCGATCCAAGGAAGAAGTTTTTTGGCAGCATGGTCTGTATGCAGAATAACAGGTACACCGTACACTTCAGATAATTGATGAACATGATAAGCTCCAGAGATCGCACCGGCAATAGAAGCCTGTTGTTCATTATTGGGAAGAGATTTCCCTGCGTAAAACTGAGATCCTCCGTGAGAAAGCTGAATAATAACAGGAGAGTTAACTTCTTTTGCGGTTTCCAGAACGGCGTTGATAGAACTAGTTCCAATTACGTTTACAGCCGGTAAAGCAAACCTGTTTTTTTTAGCAATTTCAAATAGCTCCTGAACCTTATCTCCGAATAGTACACCTTTCAGGGCTACGCTTTTTACATTTTCAACCATACTTAGAATATTATTAAATTTAGAAGGTCTAAAGATACTAAAAGTTACTGTGAATTTTAGTACATCTAATTATAATATTTGAATTTTAAAAGGTTTTAATCCTAATTACCTGGATTTTTTGATTTTATCTGCACCAATAAGGATCTGACAAATAATAATAATCCAAAAAAATATTTGAATTATTCTCATACAACACCTTTTTAAAGTTAAACAAATTAACCGGAATATTAGTTGGCCATTCGGGCCAGGGCTTCGCATTTGCTTTTTTAGGGCTGCTAATCTTCATAAGTCGAACAAGGCATGATACTGCTTGTCGATTTTTTTTAAAAAATATTCATTCTACTTTATCTGACATCTCTTCTAAATAAAAAGAGATGTCAGATAATACTATCAGCATGTAACACAATGCTCCTCATACCTTTCCCGAAGTGCTTTATAGGTATATCCGGCTACACCTCCGAACAACACGTGTACCAATGCACTTAACCAGTTTCTGGCTTCTGCAAACCATGGAAAAAACATTTCGGATAACAAATAAAAATTTATCAGATAAATAACAAAGCCTACTATACCTCCAAAAAATGCCGTGGTTCCTTTCCCAAACGGACTACTGAGATAAGCAATAATAATGGCATAAAAAACAGAAAGTGCAAAGTGTAACAAGAGGGCAATTAAAACCACTCCCACATTAAATCCGGTACCTGTAACCACCTGTTCTCCCATAACTATTCCTGCTATCATCCGGGAAGGCCCCCAGGCGTTTCCTCCGAAAACAAGGGGCACCAATATCATTTCCAACACTAAAAACAGGGCTCCTGCCAAAAGTCCTGCCAATACAGCCTGCTTAAGATTATTACTATTCATAAAACTCCCCCCTTTCATTCTTTCTTTCCTATACTAACAACAAAATAGGCTTTTCATGGGTTGCGTTTTACGCGAATGAAACCACACACAGGCTGCTAGTTATTAACTACTCACACGACAAGTATTCTCCAAAAGCTAAAGCTACTTTTTCTCAAACCTCCCTGTCTTTTGATTGATCTTGATTCTATATACAATACCCTGTATTTGTTTAGGGTCAAACGGGTGGTCTTTGTTAAATCCATGAACAGGCACCGCCGATTCGCTCACCAGTTTAGGCATCAGCTTATCCGTAAGAATATTTACTCCTTTAACAGCTTCTTCTCCCTCAAGTTCTTCGAACTCACCATGGATAATAACACTTTGCCAGTTGGCCATATCCTGCAATCGGTCTACCTCAAAACATACGTTAGGATTCCGACGCATTATGTTCACTTTTTGCCCCTCGGCAGTATGGCCATAGATGTAATCTTTGTGAAACACATAAGTAACAGGTACCACATAGGTTTTATCATCCGCATGACAACCTATCCTCCCGATCGATTCCTCCCTCAACATCATATCAATTTGTCGTTCATCGAGTATTCCTATCATAGCAGTATCGTTTAATAATATAACTGCATGAAAGAAGCCTTGTTTTTGAATATTTCATTTACAGGAATGATACCTAGCCGGCAAGGATAAAATCAACACCTTCCCTACATCCGTTTTCATTCAAAAAAGTTCTGATCGCATCTCCCACTCCCCGTTTATTAATAAAGTTGATTAAAAACTTTTTATCTCCTTCAAATAATTGTTGGGGTTCAATAAATTTTTTACCCGGTGTATTTCTTTTGCGTACATCGGTCACCGCATCTATTCCTACACCAAACTGCTCCAATATAGCCATCCTCTGCTGACACTCTTTGCTGGTACCACATACTACCACTTTAGCCGAAGGGTCAACATGTTGTTTTATCCATCGGCTCAAATAGGCGCATTTAACTTTTAAAAAAGCCTCCGAACTATAGTTCACGTGACTTCTTGATAACCTTCCGGTGGAGTCTTCCCAGACTAAAAGTGGTTCAGGTACTTTGGCAAACTTCACTCCCTGCTCCATCCATCGAAGCCAAAGCTCATAATCTTCCGGAATGGCGTCTGTCGAATACCCACCAAATCTTTCTATCAAATTTTTATAAAATAGCACAGTAGGATGTGCCAGCGGAGACTCAATGAATCTATTGATATAATGGGCTTCCGGCGCAACAATAGCGTTTTGCCAATCGACAAAAAAACGATAACCGTCGGATCTGGGAAGGCTGCTTTTATAGCTACAAAGGCAGGAAGCCACTTCTATTTCCGGGTATAATTCCAAAAGGCGAACCTGCTTCTCGAACCGTTGAGGCAATGCTACATCATCTGCATCCATACGTGCAATAAGATCTCCTGTAGCGAAGTGAATGCCCTTGTTCAATGCATGAGCAATACCTTGCTTTGTTTCATGTATCAGTTTTATTCTGGATTCAAGCCTGCACCAGTTTTCCGCTATCGCTACTCCTTTATCTTCTGAGTTATTATTTACCAATATCAATTCCCAATATTGATAAGTCTGGTTAACGATACTTTTAATAGCCCTATCCAGTGTATCGGCAGCCTGATAAAAAGGAAGTACAACGGTAATACCAAACATAAATCACAAACCCTCCAAAATAAAACAAACTGTACTACAATGCTTTACGAAGAAAAAATCAACTTTCTACCAAAAATAAAAGATTTTCTGTAATAATTTAAGTGGTTGATTGTAGTATAGCCAAAGTGGTATTAATAACTTTTTTAACAATTCATTTGGTTAGGATGAACAGGCCCGGAACAATTCGGGCCTTTCAATTTATATACTACATACCACGAGTTCTCTTTTCCTTTTGAAATTCAAAAACCAATAATTTTTACTAATCTTCAATTAACTGCCTGGTAGTTTTTTCCCTTAAAAAAGAATCATCAAATACGGGATAACCAAAATACAAGCCTACTCCCACTTCAAAAAATCTTAATCCGTCCACTTCTTCATGAGCATAGAACACCTTATTAAATTTACCATTCACATATACCCCTAAACCGGAGTTTTTAAAAGGAAGTACAACACCGACTTCGGGCCGGAATCCAAAAGTAAAACCAGAGTCTTTCAATGGGAATGCCCCAAAATACTTTTCATACCTGACTAAATATCCACCACCCGCCAAACCTGCATAAGGCATAACATATTGTAAACTTCGCCAATAGTAATAACCCGTAATCAAAAGGGGAAGTGTATGAAAATAGCGTGTTTGAATAGCCGATACGGTCCCTCGGTTCGTTTCGTACACAGCTCTTGGCAACTCCTTGTCGAAGTTATTGAAACCGGTACAAAAGCCCAGAGATACATTACGCTTTATAAAGTACCTCCATTGAAAATGAACTCCGTCAAAGTCCTCCTTAGGTATAAAATCACGAAGCCCTCCGGAAGCAATGCCGTAAGAATAATCAAACCCGACAATTCCCTGAAGCCTGATCTGGCTGAAACAATTATTACTGGTTAAAAAACCAACTAATATCATTATCCAGGCTACTTTTCTTCTCATAATCATACCATCTTTATTTTCCTTCCTTTAAATAGGGAGACTGTGCAAAAGCAGCCTTTATAGCATTTACGATTCGTTGCTCCTGATTTCCCTGGCTAGCGGTCAGTGAGCCCGCAAGCACTGCACTCCAGATCACATTTATGGTAGTCTGGCCCGGTTGTCTGGCTGTTTTAAGATCATACATATCAATTGATATACTTCCTGCCTGTATTTCATAGTAACCATAGTAAGTAGGAAAGACAAAGGTAAAATCAGGAAATCCATATAAAGCAGGTGACACATAGCCCGTAAATCCTGCTCCGTTGACATAAGGATAAAACAAAGCAGGAGCCTCTTCCGAAAACCTTAGTACAGAAACAGCAATACCCAAATCTGCTTCCTGTGATGTGGCTGCTTTAGCAAAACCCACATTTTGCAATTCGATATCAATAGTTTCAAGTATTAATGGAGCATTCTGAACTACCGTATCCGTAACTCCACCTTCTCTAATAATGGATTGCACAGAGTCTAATAGAAAATAAGTTTTATAGTTTGAAAAGTCTGCGCTTACATCTCTGTTCGTTACATAGAGATCTCTTTCTTCCGGCTCCAGGTCCGACATCGGATCCGGAGCTAAGCAGGAACTCATACTCCCTGCCAATCCAATTTGTAAAAAAACAAAAAGGAAAAATCTTTTCAGTAATGTATAGTTCATAAGCTACTCCTAAAGCCGGATTGCCATTTATCAACAAGGGCAGGAAGGCTTTGTTATCAAAGGGAGAATATCCATCAGCAAAATCACCATTTATAGTGAGTCTGCCTCATCCAATAAAAACCTATCAGGACAAGCAGCATTAAAATAAAAGTTACCCAGAGTAACCTGTACATCTTCTTTACCCCCTAATAAATAAATTTAGTTAACCTGCCTGCATGATTACTCGTCTGATCTCTGACTGCTTTCATTGAAAGCTTCTCTAAGAGCTTTAGTAAAACGGACGCTGTCTTTCTTCATGAGCTATTACAGGCGAAACATCTACCTGTAAACACTATAATAAAATTTAGGTTTATAACATCATAATTAGCAGAGTAAGGAAAACTACGTAGTCCAATGAAAAAGCCTGCTATTCCAAATTATTATTTGAAATCAAACCCAGACTTTGTTAATTTGCCCTGCCTGTTTTCAAGGGTATGAATAATTTAGCTCCCTGTTTTTAAAGATTTGGGATCTCGACAATTCAACTTATCTTTGAAAATCAGATAATAAATCATTTTAATTGGTACGCTTTACCTGAAAATTCTAGGAAGAAAATGACAAAACAATCAAAAATCATCTACACAATAACAGATGAGGCACCGGCACTGGCAACCTATTCGTTGTTGCCGATTATTAAAACATTCACCAATGCTGCCGGAATTACGGTAGAAACCAGAGACATTTCACTGGCTGGCAGGATTCTGGCTAATTTCCCTGAAAACCTGACTGAAAGCCAAAAGCAAAGCGATGACCTGGCATATCTGGGAGAGCTGGCAAAAACTCCGGAAGCCAATATCATTAAATTACCTAACATCAGTGCTTCCATTCCTCAATTAAAAGCTGCGATTGAAGAATTACAAAAGCAAGGTTATCAGGTTCCCAACTATCCGGAAGACCCAAAAACCGATGCTGAAAAAGAAATAAAAAACCGATATGCAAAAGTATTAGGTAGTGCGGTAAACCCGGTATTGAGAGAAGGTAACTCCGACAGAAGAGTAGCTGCTCCGGTAAAAGAATACGCTAAGAAAAACCCTCACTCTATGGGTGAATGGACCAGCGATTCTAAATCTCACGTAGCCCACATGACGGAAGGTGATTTCTATGGTAGCGAGCAGTCTGTTATTGTGGAGAAAGCCGGAGAAGTAAAAATTGAATTTGTTGCTGCAGACGGAACTGTAAAAGTACTTAAAGATAAATTAGCACTTAAAGAAGGTGAAGTAATTGATGCCTCAGTAATGAGCAAAAAGGCATTGAGAAGTTTCTATGAAAAAGAAATTGAAGACGCCAAAAAACAAGGAGTTTTATTGTCTCTTCACCTCAAAGCTACCATGATGAAAGTGTCTGACCCTATTATGTTCGGACATGCGGTAACTGTTTACTTTAAAGATGTATTCCAAAAACATGCCGCTGTATTTGAGC
>DATCKK010000639.1:0-1788 GCA_036562325.1 Cytophagaceae bacterium
CCTCAAAGCCATAGATCAGAATATGCCGGATTTAAATTATACGAAAGAACAGGCTTTAGGTGTGGCTAAGACAATACTGAAGCCTATGTGGCAATGGCATGAGTTTGCTGCCTTTCTTTTTTTTATGTTTATTGCGGCAAGGATACTGTATATGCTGCTTCAAGGAATACGTTTTCCTAATCCTTTTTCTACGAAGGTCAGCAGGAAAGAACGTCTGCAAGGAGTGGTCTATATGCTCTTTTATGCATTTACGTTAATATCCAGTGTTACTGGTATCTATCTTAAGTGGGGTGGCGATGAGCTTAAGGAACCACTGGAAGCCATACACAAATGGGCTGTATATTGGTTTCCCGCCTTTGTGGGCGTGCACTTTGTGGGTATCTGGCGGGCAGAAAAGGCCGATGGGAAAGGCATAGCTTCCAAGATGATTGGAGGAGAATAACCCTTATTTTTATACATACAAAAGGAGGTATTAACCTCCTTTTGTTTTTTTGCGATAAACATGACCTTGATTTCCATACGGAAATTTAGCATATTATAAATCTACCTAAAGATTGATTCCTTAATTTACAGAAAGGCAATAAGTTGAAATTGGGGATACCGAAAACCATAAAGAGTAGGTATAACTTAATATGAGACGTTATGGCCCTGATAAAAGTAGGAAGTATCAATGATTTTTCGGTTTGTGCCAAGCCGGATGTGCTGTTAAGACGAGGAGCTCTTCGTTGTATAGGAAGGTTTAACGAGTTGGAGGCAGCCTCTCTGACTATAGAACCCGATTCTTTTGAACTTAGTCTGTCGCCCGATGAGAGAGGCATTACCTTGAAAAACATCACGCTGCGTGAGGGGTTTGAAGGCTTTTTGGCCAATCTCTTTGACGCTACGCAGGAAGTATATTTTGTGGCGTGGGCTTGGGATCTCAGCGGCGAGAAGATAAACTACTATCCGGGGGAAGGGATAGAGGCCAAAGATGTCATCATCCCCATGAAAGTGGGGCGTTTGCGCGAATTTATAGGAGAAGGTATCAACCTTTTTCCTAAGCGCAAGGTCAAGGGCGGCATTGCTCTACGCATCCAGCTCTGGGAATGCGACCAGAATATGCGTACCTTCGGGAAGGTGGTGGGCGACATTGCGAATATGATGCAGAACTCTCAACTCAGCCAGCTGCTCCATCTTATCGCTACAGCAACAGGAGTGACAGCTTCGACAATATCCCTCATCAAGGATGCCGCCATAGAGCTTGGTAAAGTGGTAAGTCACATATTGCAGGCCAACGGTGATGACTATGTGGATTTCTTTGAGGGCTATTATCCCGCAACATCGGAATGGAGCCCGGGAGATGAAAGTTATGAAGGTAACTCATCGATGATCACCTTACGCCGATATTGAAAGGAGGCGAACCTCCTTTTCGCATTTATAATGTGATATTCCTTTTTAACTTTAGCAATAACTTCCTAAGCTTTCCCTTTTATTCAGAGATTTTTGACATGGCGTGATAATTTGTTTTATTTACCTTTATGTTTAAAACAAATAATTAATTTTTAAATAAAATTTTTGAAATTTACAGTCACAATTTGCCTTTATGTCCCGTTCTATATATTAATTACCTATTGAAAAATGATAAAACCTAATAACACAGAGACTACCAATGACTTGGCTTTGGGCTTGCTTCTTCAGTTTGATAATGCGTGGCAGCAGCTGAACCGTCACCTTCAGGGTTTGACTTTGGAGGAATGCTTGTGGCGGCCTAACGACCATGGGGGAGGTGTGAGGGGATTTGATGATTTC
>DATCKK010000642.1:0-9564 GCA_036562325.1 Cytophagaceae bacterium
AGTTAAGATAGCCGATGAAGTGATGACAGGATTTGGCAGGACAGGAAATCTATTTGCGTCGGAATATTGTGAGGTTAAACCGGATATTATTTGTCTTTCCAAAGGAATAACCGGCGGAACCATGCCTTTGGGAGCTACTACATGTAATGAAAAGGTCGCAAGTGTTTTTGAAACAAGCGATAATAGCAAGACCTTTTACCATGGACATTCATTTACCGCTAATCCTTTGGCCTGTGCATGTGCCAATGCCAGCCTTGATTTATTATTAACCGAGGAATGCCAGGGCAAGATTAAAGAGATAAGTAATGCTCATAAACAATTTGCAGAAGAGATAAAATCGCATTCTGCTGTTTTGAAAGTGACAACTCTTGGCACCATTTTTTCGATGGAATTGAAAAGTGATGAAAAGTCGGGATATTTGAATTCGTTGAGGGATAAGATATCAAAATACTTTCTTTCGAAGGATATTTTGTTGCGGCCTCTTGGCAATGTTATTTATGTGCTTCCGCCTTACGTGATTGAAAAAGAGGATCTTGATAAGATATATGGTGAAATCAAAATGTTCCTAAATAATTTAAATAAATAATAGTACTTTTGTATTTCCGGCTAGGAACATTTGCCGAGTTTCTGACGTAATTTGTTGATAAAATTCAGTAAAAGTGAAAATAATATCTCTGGTTTTCCTTATTCTGTTGTTTAAAATAGTTGAAGCTCAAGAGCTTAAGGTTAGTGTGCCATTTTCGACTTCTACTCCTTATCTTGAACCCGATGGAAGAAGGGATGCTTTGAAAATTTCCGAGACTGATTTTGTGGTTTTGTCGAAAAGAAAAGGAGCACTGTCCGGCCCTTCTGAGTATGCGCTTGAGAGATATGGCCTGGATCTGAAACCAAAGTATCAGGTAGTGCTTAAGCTGAGTGATATTGAGGAATTTAAGGATATTTTTTTTAACGGGACCGATCTTTTTGTATTTGTAGTAACACATGATGTTATAGCAAAAGTTGCTAAACTCACTGTGATGGTTTTTGACCCTGAAACCGGCAATCAAAAAGAGAATAAGCAATTGCATGAATTTCAGGTAAAAGACTGGATGGATGCCAATTCTAAAGGGAGCGTGAAACAATCGTTCGAAAATGCCATAGGGTCGAATCTTATCAAAAATTTTGTTGCTCCACTTCAGTATCAATATGAGATAAAATACTCACCGGACAAGAAAAAAATACTGACCTACATATATGATTATGGGCAAAAGAATTTACTCGCCATTGCCTGTTTATTTGATGACCAATTAAATAAGTTATCACAAGGAATAGTACCGATAGATAATAACTTTATTAACTATGGTATTTATCCCAACAATAGAGGAGAAGTATTTATTACCAATGTAGATAAGTTGGGCAGGATTGTGGTAGTTCAATATAATATTGAAACAAAAGATCATAAGCTGTTAGATATACAATATTCCAGTTCCAATCGTGAAAGCCTGAAAATACATATCTTAGAAGATGATGTGATATATGTTGGTAATATCAATTCCAAGAACGGTGCGATCATGGGGGTTATGTATTCTAAATTTAATTTTAGTACTAACCTTATTGAGAAAATCAATTATCATGAAGTGTCTGAGGGATTGCGGCAAACGGTAGAACATTCCAGGTCTGCCAATAAAAAGGGAACGGAAGATTGGTTTAATTATGAGATGACCGATTTTGTGGTCAATGAATATGAAAAAGTAATAATAGTGCTGGAAAAAAGAGAGGTTCAGGTAACTGGTGTTCGCTTTATGTCTTCAGCTACTAATAATATTAATAATTGGAAAGAAACCATGGGTAAGGTAAATGTAGAAGGATTGTTGATGTTTTCTTTCAATAAAGATGGAGAATTGTTGTGGGAGAACTTCTATTTGAAGAGCCAGCAAAACGATATCACTGCCGGCCTTATTTCATCTTCTTACGTGATGCATATCACTGAAGAAGGCAAAGTACGAATGCTCTTTGCCATATCCGATAATGCTGCAGGTACTTATAATACCATAAAATTGGTAGAATGGGATGAGTTGACAGGCACGAAGCTAAAAGATATTCCTTTGCCAAACGAAGCCGGTATTGGCCTTATGAAAGGCTTTACTGTATTCTGGGACGATAAAATGATAATTGCAGGTAGAAAAGGTATTTTAGGTAAAAAGACATTTATAAACTATTATAAGTTATAACCATTACCAGGTTATTTTCTCTTTATTTAAAAACGCAGCAATTCCTCTTTGACAATCAGCACTGCTTCTGGCTTCTGCGTTTTGGGCGGCAGCATAAGCCAGTCCCTCGTCTAAACTCATGGAGCCTATTTCAGCTATCATTCTTTTGGTAATTTCCATAGATATGCCTGAGTTATTTTTACATAATGATTCTGCAAAAGCCTGTACAGTTGCATCCAGTTCTTCAGCTTCCGTAATGTAATTGATAAGCCTGAGATTTTGTGCTTCCTGAGCTTTAATAATTTTTCCTGACAGTAAAAGTTCTTTGGCATTGGCTTCACCGACTTTTCTTAGTAAAAAGACCATGACAATAGCCGGTATAAATCCGATACGTACTTCTGTATATCCGAAGTTGGCATTTATAGTGCTAAAAGAAAAGTCACAGACAGCAGCCAGTCCACATCCACCGGCTATAGCATGACCGTTAATTTTTGCAATTACTACCTTTTTTAAAGTATATATCTTTTTATAAAGCTCCATTAAATGAGTGGAGTCTTTGAGATTTTCTTCGTAACTGTTTTTTTGTAAGGTTTGAAGATATTCCAGGTCAGCACCGGCACAGAAGACATCTCCTTCTCCGGTTAGAATAACTACTTTTACCGATGCATCCTTTTCTGCCTGGTCAAAGGCATTTTTTAATTCACTAACTACCTCGAAGTTTAACGCGTTTTTTTTGTCCGGACGATTGATGGAAATAGTTGCTATGCGATCTATTACTGAATAATTTACCAAAGCCATAGGAAAATAATATTTATGAGCTCTAAATTAATGCAAATTTTATACTAACGTTAAGTTCTTCTTTATACTTAGTATACAAGGGTTTTGTTTTACAGATTGGCTATAAATGCACCTCCTGTTGCAGTTGAAAAACAAGTGGAATCAGGAATATATTTATTGGACGAATCGAAAATAACAATTGTGCCGTCCCTTTTGGGAAGTTGGTGTATTCTGTTTTTGTTTTTGGTAATGATAAGATAGTCGGGCCGGATTTGATATATATCATTTAGATTAGATGAAACAGCAATCCTTTTTCCTTCCCATACTATTTTGTTCAATGTAGTAAAGTCTATAGTCTTGGTTGTAGTAGAAGCAATAGAACGGTTTGTCAGGTAAGGAGTAATATGCCTTTTGTAATATACAGGATTGTTGAGAATGGTACTGTCGGCATATATGGTACTATGAAAGCCTTTGGTAATAGCAATGGCTGTTTGTCCTTTTATGGAGAATACAACAAGTTCTTTTTGATTACTAATAATAACAAGTTGGTATAGGGTGTGCGCAATTAGTATGAAAGAGGTAAAGATGCTTAAATATAAGATTTGTTTTTTAGTATATAAGAAGTATAGTAGCAGGAAGAAGATCAACAGATATATTAATATAATTTCTGAAAAGGTGAATTTTGAAAAGTAAGTAACGGGTAATGGAAGAGATTCAAAGAACAGCAGGCAAGAAGCAAGCAACTGAAGCAATAGTTTCGTAACCCATCCTAATATAACTGAGATAAAAGGCAGAAAGAAAAGTAGTACTGAGGATAATATAATCCCCAGGCCGGTGTAAATAATTGCATTAGATATTGGTATAATAACCAGGTTAGCTATCAGAAAATAATTGGGGAACTGACTGAAGTAATAGACACTTATCGGGAAAGTAGCAATCTGAGCTGCTATAGAAATGCAAGCCGAGTCCCAAATGTAAGAGGTTATTGCATTCTCAAATTTAAATTTGTTTTTGAGTAATGGATATATGTATAAAATACCTGCCACTGCGACAAAGCTTAATTGGAAGCCAATGTCGTATAGACAGTTGGGATCGTAAATAAGAAGGATGAAGGCGGTTAGTGCAAGTGTATTGTAAGAGGACTTGGGCTTTGAGGTCGCGTCTGCCAAAGCCATTATAATGAACATGATTACTGCTCTTGTTACGGAAGGTGAAAAGCCGGTAATGAAAGCATAAAAGAGTAAGGTGAGTGCAATTAATAGAAAAAAGATTTTCTTTCCTTTATTCCCCCGGTTGATTATACCGAATATCAATGCAAATAACTGATAGATCATGGCTACATGTAGTCCTGATACAGCCATAATATGCATGGTACCTGTTGCAGAGAAAGCTTCTTTAATTTCGTCGTCTATGTCTGATTTTTTACCTAATACTAATGCCGTAGCCAGGCTATATTCAAGGCCTTCACCTAATTTGATTTTTAATAACGAATCGCAAAATGTTTTAACTTTTATGGAATAAGCTTTAATGAAATTGCCTACTGTATGATTTGTTACAGTAAAGTCATTAGCGCTTATATAATGTTGATGGTAAATATTCTTTTTAGCACAATAAGCTTTATAATTAAATTGTCCCGGATTTTGGTTGGGTTGGATTACATCAGGTTTTCCTTTAATTAACAACCTGTCTCCGTAAGTAGGGAACTTTGATGTTTTGTTATTTATATTTAAATAAATGATACCCGAACAGGATTCCCACTGTGTATGGTAGATTTTTTCTATTTCAAATTCATATCGGGTATAGTTATTTTTTCTTTCTCCATCAGAAATAATTTTCCCGGAATAGGTTAATAGCTTTTTCGAGTTATGAATTAAATGATTGCTATAGTTTAAGTGGTCGTTTACATAGGAAGAGATAAAGCCTATAACAATGAGTAGAAGGCTGGAAGCAATACCAAATAGTGGTTTTATTCTGAAGGCCAGAGATGGAATACGAAGAAGGGTATAAGATATGGTGAACCCAATAATAATGACGACACTTGCAGTAACTGTTATATTTTTATGTGCAAGTGCCCATGGATAAAAAAGTATTCCAATTATCAGGAATACCAAATACCTAATAAAAGGATAGGCTCCCCAGGGAATCATTTATTAATTGCGATCGATAAAAAAACGTTTAGTGACTACTTCTTCACCGTTACTGGCTCGCAATATATAAGTTCCATTAGAAAATTCTGAAGTATTGATCAGTTTTGTGAAGCTGATCGTGTTTGTGTTTTCCAGTGATAGGACTTTTTCTCCTAATAAGTTAAATATTTCTATAGTAACATCTTTTTCATTTAAAAAGAGTATTTCTACGTTGATCTCTGTATCCGAAGGATTAGGGTAGATTTTTACACTTAACTGAGGTGTACTTTTGTAGATATGGATATCATCTAAATATAAATTGTTAATTCCTTTGGAATAATTCTCAAATCTGAGCTTAACGGCGTTTTTACCACTTAACTCCGGTATGTGAATTCGGATCTGTTTCCAGTCATCCGGTTGAGGAATGAAATTGTTTTCTTTTCGGGTAGTAGTAATTAAGTCTTCAGCGGTGAAAGTCTGCAAATGAGTCCAGGTGTCTGTGCAGGCTATATTGTAAGCAATTACGAGACTATCAGTATTGTCAGAAGTCAGGTTCTGTGCATAAGCTAAATTGAAATCAAGTACAGGGTTGTCTACAGACCTAAAGTTCAAAAAGGGAGTAACAAGAAAATCGTAGTAGGGGGTAGAGTTGTCAATAAAAAGGTCTTTGTTTTTGATAGAAATGGAATGTCCACTTTCTCCAAATGCTCCACTATTGTATAGTGTCCAGGTTTCGCTTGTAGCGTGAGAGGAATCAGCATTGATTATTTGCCAGTCATTGGTGAAAGCTATAGTTTCAAAGCCTTCTGTGATTGGAATGGTTCGAGTAATGCCCTTTCCACAACACCCCGGTGATAGTGCCAATGCGGCGCGTCGGGGACTACTCGTTAAGGCAGCGTGCATTCGAAGTTTTTGGCCATTGGTAAACATATTCATACACACGTCATTGGAGTAGTCCAGATAGTTATTATACATATCCAGTTTAGCAGGCCCTCCTGTACAACTGGAGTAGTCAAAACAGTTTTGACTATTATTCGGCCCTTCGTCTTCCGGAGTGTCATCGACAAAGTCATTGCCGCATGTCTCATCTCCCCAAATATGTTTCAGGCCCAGCCAATGGCCTACTTCATGGGTACAGGTTCTTCCCAAATTGTAAGGAGCGGTGGCAGTGCCGGTAGTGCCGAAGGCTTTATAGTCTATTACAACTCCGTCGGTAGCAGCATCCAGGTTGTCATATATTCCGGGAAGTCCTGATCCGCTTGGGAATTGGGCGTATCCCAGATAACCGTCAATTAGTTTTACTACCCAAATATTTAAGTATTGATCGCTTGGCCAGTAGGATAAGGACTTTAAATAAGTATCATCGCTTGGAGATTCAGGGTCAAAAGAATCGCGGGAGTTATATACATATACTACACCGTCTGTAAAATCTCCGTTAGGGTCTCGCGAAGCAAGGCAAAACTCAATTTTGGTGTCTGCGGCATAAGGTTTAAACTGCTCAGGGATATTAACTGTATCAGCATTGAATTTCCTAAAATCATTATTAAGTGCATTTATCTGTGATGCAACTTGCTCATAGGAGATTTTAGTTTTTGCCAGATTGTTGTATATAACATGAACTACTACCGGTATACGGTATACTTTTTCCTCTTCGTGGGTTTTAGCAATGCGAAGGTAGGAGGCCTGCTGATTTATTTTTACCTCAAACTCTTTAAATCTTTTTGCTCGTTCAGGATCTTTTTGAAAATACTTTTCCTGAAGTATTTCAGTGGCACATTTTTTTGACGGTATTTGTGCCTTTACATAAGATGTGTATAGAAGTAAAGAGAATAAAAGTAAAAAGGTATTAGTTGTTTTCACATCGGTAACAGTTACATGTTAGAGATTTTAGCACATTCCTAAATATAGTCCCGATTTCAGTATTCTCACACTAAACCCAGGCTAACCTTTGGACAGCAGGACGAACTTAATTATTGATTATTGTCATTACGATCATAAGCCTGGATGATATTTTCTACCAGTTTATGTCTCATGACATCTTTTGAACTTAGTTCTACAATACCAATACCATTGACTCCTTTCAACACATGAAGCGCCTCAATCAGCCCGGATTTTTGTTTTCCTGGCAAGTCAATCTGAGAGCGGTCTCCCGTAACAATCATTTTCGAGTTTGGCCCCATACGTGTCAGGAACATCTTCATTTGCATGCTCGTGGTATTTTGAGCTTCATCGAGCAATATGAATGCGTTGTGAAGCGTCCTTCCCCTCATATATGCCAGCGGAGCTATTTCTATCACCCGGTTTTCGTAGTAATACTTCAGCTTTTCAGCAGGCACCATGTCGTCCAATGCATCATAGATCGGACGCAGATACGGGTCAATTTTTTCTTTAAGATCCCCTGGCAAAAACCCCAGGTTTTCTCCTGCTTCTACTGCCGGCCTTGTGATAACGATTTTTTTGACTTCTTTATTTTTTAAAGCTTTTACAGCCAGTGCTACGGATATGTATGTTTTCCCTGTTCCAGCCGGTCCTACGGCAAATACCAAGTCGTTGTTAAGGGCCGTTTGTACCAGTTTTTTCTGATTGGCTGTTTTGGGTTTTATCACCAGGCCTTTGTCGCCAAATATGATTACATCATCTTTGATCTCAACATATTCAATTTCTTCTTCTCTTATGACATTTTTTACATTCTCTTCCGTAATCTTTCCGAACTTATTATAATGCTGAATAAGAGAATTAATGATGTCTCCTATTTTAGTTATTTCTAATTTACTACCTATGATCTTAATTTCGTTTCCTCTGGAAACTATTTTGCTTTTTGGAAAAGCGGAGGCAACTTCTTTGATGATCATATTTTCAGTTCCCAGAAAGTCAATCGGGGAAATGTCTTCTAATGTTATTACCTTCTCTACCAAACTCTTATATTATTTTAATTTTAAAACTTATTCAATACGGAAAAAATCTCTAATTTTACGTAATTTTCAAATATAACAATTTTCTATATTGCTTTATGGCTATTGTTACTTTTATGTCAGACTTCGGACATAGAGATCCTTATGTTGCGGCCGTTAAAGCGAAAATTATCTCTGTAGCTCCCGATGTTCAGGTTATTGATATTTCTCATCATATCGAACATTTTAATATTCCCCATGCTGCTTATGTGCTCCGTTCTGTCTTTCGTGATTTCCCTATAGGTACCGTGCACCTGGTGTCTGTCAATGCCCCGGCTATGGAGAAAGAACTGTTTGTCGCATTGAACCTGGAAGGCCATTATTTTATCGGGGCGGATAACGGACTTTTTTCTCTTATCAGTGACGAAAATCCCACGGCAATTGTTGCATTGGCCAATGACCAGCAAGATGTTAACATATTTCCGGAAAAAAGAATTCTTGCCGAAACAGCTGCTTTACTTGCCAAAGGTGAACCTCTGGAAAATCTGGGTAAGCCTGTAGATGGAATACGCAGGATGATGAACCGCCAGCTCAGGATTACCAAAACCCAAATTTCCGGACATGTTATTCATGTGGATAATTATGGCAACCTGATAACCAATATTACCAGAGAGGCTTTTGAAAGAGTTTGGCAGGGAAGGCCCTATACAATTAGCTTTGCCAGAGAGACGCTGGATGTGATTTCTCATTCCTATGATTCCAGAGACAATGGAGATTGTCTTGCTCTTTTTAATACGGTAGGGTATCTGGAAATAGCTATAAGTCAGGGCAATGCTTCGGAGCTTTTAGGGATGGATTTCGACAGTCCGGTAAATGTGTTTTTTACCTAAATAACAATGAATAGAATGATAACAAGAGTGGTTCGGATGACATTTCTGGCGGATAAGGTGGAGGAGTTTTTAGTGGTTTTTAATTCCGCTAAGGACAAGATACGTTCTTTTCCGGGGTGTATAAGTATGGAGCTTTTGAATGATATTAATCAACCTTCGGTATATGTAACAATAAGCCTTTGGAAGTCGGAGGAAGATCTTGAGAATTATCGTAATTCGGAATTATTTAAAAATACCTGGAGCAGGACAAAAGCCCTGTTTGCAGAAAAAGCTCAGGCGTTTAGTCTTCGTTCGGTAGATCGCGCAGAAAATTAAAATTCTAAAATATTTGTAAATTTCCAGACTTTAGGTAGTTTTGCATCCCGTTTCGGTGTATCTGAAACATGCCCAGGTGGCGGAATTGGTAGACGCGTTGGTCTCAAACACCAATGTGGGCAACCACATGCCGGTTCGAGTCCGGCCCTGGGTACTTAGACAGAGCGTAAAGAGAGATCGAGAGTATCTCTCTTTACGCTCTGTCTCTATTTCTGGCTACCCCTCTATGTATTTCGGATCAACAGGAATTTCTGGGGGGAGGATAATTTTAAGCATAAATTTTTGCTAGTCGATATAGAAAAAAAGACACATTTTTTACCCCTCTGAACACCGATCTAAAAGCTTTTATTTTAGCATTAAAAGATTCTGCAGAGGC
>DATCKK010000643.1:0-4241 GCA_036562325.1 Cytophagaceae bacterium
ATCTTTGAGAATGTCTTTAGTCTTTATGTCCAGGTGATTGGTAGGCTCATCAAGAATCAGAAGGTTTACCGGTTGTAACAATAGTTTGATCATGGCCAGCCTTGTCTTTTCACCTCCGGAAAGTACTTTTACTTTTTTCTCAATAGTGTCTCCGCTGAACATAAAGGCTCCGAGTATGTCTTTGATTTTGGTTCTTATATCTCCCTGAGCTATGTTGTCAATGGTTTGAAATATAGTCAATTCTTCATCTAAAAGAGAAGCCTGGTTCTGCGCAAAGTAACCAATCATACAATTGTGGCCCACTTGCACCTTACCCTCAAAGTCTATTTCACCCATAATCGCCTTTACTAGTGTTGACTTACCTTCTCCGTTCCTTCCTACAAATGCTACCTTTTGGCCACGCTCTATTGTCATGGAAGCATCTTTGAATACAACATGGTCTCCATATTTTTTAGTAAGCCCTTCTACGATCACAGGGTAATTGCCAGACCGTGGAGCAGGAGGGAACTTCAGGTTTAAATGAGACGTATCCACTTCATCTACCTGTATGATCTCCATTTTTTCCAACATTTTTACCCTGGATTGTACCTGTAAGGTCTTAGAGTAAGTGCCTTTGAAACGGTCGATGAATGCCTGAATTTCGGCGATTTCTTTTTGTTGGTCTTCGTACTGACGTTGCTGTTGCTCGCGTCGTTCTTTACGCAATTGTAAATATTGGCTGTAGTTGACTTTGTAATCGTATATCCTTCCCATTGTTACTTCAATGGTACGGTTGGTAATATTATCTACAAAAGCTTTATCGTGAGAGATAACGATTACGGCCTTGGCATTATTAATTAAAAAGTCTTCCAGCCATTGAATGGATTCAATATCCATGTGGTTGGTCGGCTCGTCGAGTAATATAAGGTCTGGTTTTTGTAAAAGAATTTTTGCCAGTTCTATACGCATTCTCCATCCGCCACTGAATTCGCTGGTCGGCCTGGTAAAATCACTTCTTAAAAAGCCAAGTCCAATTAAAGTCTTTTCAATTTCTGCATCATAGTTGATCTCCTCAATAGAGTAATATTTCTCACTCAGTTCAGAAACTCGTTCTATGATTTTCATGTATTCATCCGACTCGTAATCAGTGCGGGTTTCCAGTTGCTTGTTCAGCTCCTCCATTTCCGCCGCCATGTTATTGATTTTGGCAAAAGCTTTGGAGGCTTCTTCAAATACAGTGCAATTGTCTTCGGTTAATAAATGTTGTGGCAGATAGGCTATTACTGCATCTTTAGGAGCGGAGATTTTGCCTCTGGTAGGTTTATTGACACCGGCAATAATTTTTAAAAGGGTAGATTTGCCTGCCCCGTTTTTTCCCATAAGGGCAATACGGTCATTCTCATTAATGTTAAAAGAAATATCGCTGAATAGCGCAGAACCGTTAAATTCGACTGATACTGAGTCAACTGAGATCATGAGTTAGAAATAATTAGACTGCAAATATACAATTTTCCACTCAGTCCGGTTCCTTTTTTGTAAAGTATAAAGAGAAATATCTTAATTTTGGACGTTATTTTGTATTACAATGAGTATTACCGGAAAAGAATTTAATAGTCTGCCGTTAAACACTAAAATTCAGCTATTATATCGGGAGGGCGATTTCTTGATGAATATTCGGTATTATGGATATAAAGTGAATTTATATGTGCTGAATAACTTTTTTGTGGAGGTTTTTTATAATCATAAATTAGATAAGATTGAAAAGATAGAGCTTTTGGATAGCCAGCATACCCGGATGAAGTTTTATACAGATCAGATCAAGTTGCCGGAGTTGTAATATGTTGAAGCCAAATAGTTTGACTATTCTATTAACGCTCCTTCAACTCCCTGTCCCCAATTATTTTCCCATCTTCCATCTCTATGATTCGGTCGGTTCTTGAAGCAAAGTCAGCGTCATGGGTTACTACAAGTATGGACTGTCCCCTTTCATATACAAGGCGTTGAAAAATTTCAAATACTATTTCACTGTTTCGTTTGTCCAGGTTGCCGGTCGGTTCATCGCACATAATAATCAGCGGATCGTTGATCAATGCTCTTGCTATGGCTACTCGTTGTTTTTCTCCTCCGGAGATCATAGCGGCATTTCGATGTGCAAGTTTTTCGATCCCAAGTTCTCTTAATTTATTCATGGCTATTTCTTCTACCTCTTTATCGCTGTATCTTTTTAACTTTAATCCTGGTAGCATGACATTTTTCAGGACGGTAAACTCCGGTAACAAATAATGAAACTGAAATACAAAACCGATTTTTTCATTTCTTACCCTGGCAAGTTCTTCATTGCTGCGATTTCTCATTGACTCTCCATCGAGGTATAGTTCACCTTCAAAGTCGGTGTCCATCGTTGAAAGAATATATAATAAAGTAGATTTTCCCGAACCTGACCTTCCTATAATGGAAACAAACTCACCTTTATCTATAGTGATGGATACATCCGTTAATACATGAACCGTAGTCGGGTCATGAAAGTACTTATTAATGTTTTTCGTTTCGAGTAAATGTTTCATATCATTTGCCTCTTATGATTACAACCGGATCTACCTTACTGGCTTTCCGCGCAGGAAAAAATCCGGAGATATAGGTGGTTGACAGAGAAAATAATATGCCTATCAGGTAATAAACAGGGTTGTAGTTTACGGGAAATGTTTTTACGGTAGGTAGTGATGATGTCTCAAACGGAATCTGGTCAATAATAACAGAGCCTATAAATCCGCAGATCAACCCGGCAAGTCCGCCGCTTACACCAATGATCATAGATAAACTTAAGAATATTTTTTTTACATCGCTTCCTGAAAATCCTGTTGCTTTCATAATGGCAATAGAATCCATTTTTTCATAGATCATCATGTTAAGAATATTGTATATGCCAAAACCGGCGACTATCAATAAAGTAATGCTTACCGAATAAGTGATGATGTTTCGGATAGAGCTTCCGGTTTCAAATTGTGTATTTGCGGTTTTTATATCAATAGCATCGGTACCAAACATGGACTTGTATTGTCTGGCGAGGCCGGCTGCCTTTTCCATATCCAGTAACTTTATCTGTATATCGGTAATATAGCTTTTAGGCTTTCCCATGATTTTTTGTGCTGTTTCCAACGATGTGTAACTTTGTACATCATCTACTTCTGCTACGCCTAGTTGAAAGTATCCCACCACTTTTAGAGACATAACCTTACCTTCGGTAGAAGTTACCTGTATCCGGTCTCCAATATCTACCAGCATTTTTTCAGCAACTCCTTTCCCTAATACTATGCTGTTTTCTATGTTTTCCAGGTCTCTCGGATCACCTTCGATCATATAATCATTGAAAAAGAATAACTGTTGTTCGGCGGCTACATCTATGCCGAAAATAGTTCCGTTAATATCAATTATGCCGGATTGATAAAATACCTGAGTTGTTACTTTAGGCGCTATGCCTGATATGTTTTTATCTTTTTTTAACGCATCAATTATCGCTAAGCTGTTATAAATCTCCCTTCCTGTATTTTTAGGCTTGATCGAGTGTATGTAATGTATGGCATCTTTGTGTTTTTCTGTATACTCAATAGGTTGTACTTCGCTGGGTTCTATTTCATTATATAATCGTATATGAGGAGTACGGTTTAAAATCAGCCCGTCCAGAAGTTCGTTCAGTCCGGTCATAAAGCTTACAAGGCTTATAAACATAGTGATTCCAAAGGTAACTCCGATGGCTGCTACCAGTGTCTGGCCAAGTCTTGCCATTAATAACGTTTTGGCAATGTCTATGATTAGCCGTATGGACATAGTTATGGTTTATAGATATACTGGCCTTTATTCAATCCGCTAATTATCTCAGCGAATTCATAATTTTTTAATCCAACCTTTACTTTTACTTTTTTATCCGGTTCTATTAATACATAGGTATCATCAATAAGGTATTCTCTTGGGATAATAAGGGCGCTGTCTTTTTGAGTGATCAGAATATTGGCCTCTACCGAGACATTAGGATATAATCTGGGTGGTGCTTTAGTAAATGCTCCTTCAATTGTAAAGGTGCCTGTATTTATATCTAATATAGGGTCTATTTTAGTAACTACAGCATTGAATACTCTGTTTTCATAGCTATCTGTAGTGACAAAGATTTCCTGTCCCAAACGTATTTTTGCCAGATCGTTCTCATCTACTTCAAGTTCAAGAATAAAAGAGTCTTTTTTCCCCAGTACAGCCAGCAGAGTTTGAGG
>DATCKK010000650.1:0-14884 GCA_036562325.1 Cytophagaceae bacterium
CGATTCTGGTGAGGTTTGGATTCGAAATAACAAAATATTTTCATCTACATGCCAGGTCGAATCATTAATGTTTAAAAAAACCGTTGAACATTGGAAATTTCTTAATTAATGGCAGAACTAAAAAACACAGGATTATACGACTCCAGCTTTGAGCACGACTCATGCGGTATTGGATTCGTAGCTAACCTAAAAAACCGAAAATCCCACGAAATTGTTCAAAATGCCCTTAACATGCTTGCCCGAATGGAGCATAGGGGCGCCTGCGGATGTGAGAGCAACACGGGTGATGGTGCGGGTATTCTTATTCAGATTCCACATGAGTTTTTTGTGGATGAGTGTGTTAAGCTAGGGATAAAGCTCCCATCTTTCGGAGATTATGGCGTAGGTCAGGTCTTCTTTCCAAAAGATCAGAAGTTAAGAGATGACTGCATAGCCATATTGGAAAGAAACTGCGAGAAGCTGGGTATGCAGATTCTGGGTTACAGAAAGCTTCCGGTATACAATGGAGATATTGGCCCGAGTGCTTTAGCAGTAGAACCGGAAATGATTCAGGTTTTTATTAAGAAACCCGATCACATTACGAACCCCGATGATTTTGAGAGAAAACTTTTTGTACTAAGGAACTATACCACAAGGCTGGTTAGGGAGTCTTTAAAATCTCCGAATTATAACATTAACGACCAGTTTTATATAGCTTCTTTATCTTATAAAACGATAAGTTATAAAGGGCAATTTACCACTGAACAAGTTAGGGGCTACTTCCTGGATCTTCAAAACAAAAATGTAGTTTCCGCCCTCGCAGTAGTCCACTCCCGATTTTCAACCAACACATTCCCTTCCTTCCGATTAGCCCAACCTTTCCGATACATTGCTCACAACGGTGAAATCAATACGGTAAAAGGTAATGTTAACTGGATGGGAGCTCAGGAAGCTGCATTTGCTTCTAAGTACTTCACAAGAGAAGAGTTGGATATGATTCTTCCTCTTTGTGATCCTACTGCTTCTGACTCTGCTAACCTTGACAATGCTGTAGAGCTATTAACGCTTTGCGGAAGATCTCTTCCTCATGTAATGATGATGTTGATTCCGGAAGCCTGGGATGGTAACACTCAAATGTCAGAAGAGAAAAAAGCATTCTATGAATATCATGCCGCTCTTATGGAGCCTTGGGACGGTCCTGCGTCTATCTCTTTCACTGACGGTAAGATAGTAGGAGCAACCCTTGACAGAAACGGACTTCGTCCTTCCAGATGGTTAGTGACAGAGGATGATATAATCATCATGGCATCCGAAGCGGGTGTAATAGAAGTAGACCCTGCAAAAGTTGTTAAGAAGGGAAGACTTCAACCAGGTAAAATGTTTGTGGCAGACTTGGAGCAGGGAAGAATCATTAGTGACGAGGAATTAAAACAAGATATCTGTACCAGACAACCATATAAAGAGTGGTTAAAAAATAAAATCAGACTGCAGGAGTTACCGGATGCTCCGGGATCATTCCATCAGCCTGAAAAAAATACCCTATTAAAGAGACAGCAATGCTTCGGATATACTTCCGAGGACCTTAAAACTATCATTGCTGAAATGGCAGGTACCGGAAAAGAACCGCTTGGTTCTATGGGTACGGACACTCCGCTGGCTGTTCTTTCTGATCAGGCTCAGCACTTGTCCAGCTATTTCAAACAACTATTTGCCCAGGTAACCAATCCTCCGATCGACCCGATCAGAGAGCGAATGGTAATGTCTTTGGTTTCATATGTGGGTGGTTCTCTCAACCTGTTGGAGGAGTCTCCTCAACACTGCAGGGTAGTAGAGTTGCACCAGCCGGTATTAACCAATAAAGACTTAGAAAAATTAAGATATTTAGATACAGCGTATTTCCAGACCAAGACAATCAATGCTTTCTTTAAAGCAGACGGACAACCTGGTTCTTTGGAAAGAGCTTTAAAGCGAATTTGTCAGTATGCTGTTGATGCTGTAGAAGATGGTTTCTCTATCATTCTTATTTCTGACAGATTTATAAACAGCAGCCACGCTCCTATTCCATCGTTACTTGCTACCTCTGCGGTTCACCATCACCTGATGAGAAAAGGCTTAAGAGGTAAAGTAGGTATCGTAGTGGAAGCGGGAGATGCCTGGGAAGTACACCACTTTGCTACATTGATCAGCTTTGGTGCTTCTGCGGTTAACCCGTATCTTGCTTTCGAAACCATTGTTGATTTGAAAAACAATGGACTGTTAAAGACAGACCTTCCGGAAGAAAAATTATTTAACAACTACATTAAAGCGGTTAATGACGGTCTGTTGAAAGTATTCTCCAAAATGGGAATCTCTACACTTCAGTCTTACCAGGGAGCACAGATCTTCGAAGCTCTTGGTATCAGCAAAGAAGTGATAGATAAATACTTTACAACTACTGTTTCCAGAATTGGTGGATTAACACTGGATGATATTGCTAAAGAAGCATTGATCAAGCATCAGCTTGCCTTCCCAAGCAAGCCGGTATTGAGTCCAAAGTTGGAAGTAGGTGGGGTTTATCAGTGGAAAAGAAGAGGAGAGTATCATTTATTTAACCCTCAAACTATCCACTTATTACAACATGCTACCCGAACCGGAGATTATCAGGTCTTCAAAAAGTATTCAAAACTGATAAATGACCAGACGCAAAAAGCGGCTACTTTGAGAGGCTTGCTGAAGTTTAAGACAGCTAAGGAGCCAATTCCTTTAAGCGAAGTAGAACCAATTGAAAATATATTCAAGCGATTTGCAACTGGTGCTATGTCTTTCGGATCTATTTCATTCGAAGCACATACTACCCTTGCTATTGCCATGAACAGAATTGGTGGTAAGAGCAATAGTGGTGAAGGTGGAGAAGATGAAATACGATTTGAGAGAAAGCCAAATGGTGATTGGGAAAGATCTGCTATCAAGCAGGTAGCATCCGGACGATTTGGGGTAACCAGTTACTATCTGGCTAATGCAGATGAATTACAAATTAAAATGGCTCAGGGAGCGAAGCCTGGAGAAGGTGGACAGCTTCCGGGCGATAAAGTAGATGAGTGGATTGGAAGAGTACGTCACTCTACACCTGGTGTAGGTCTGATTTCACCTCCTCCACATCACGATATCTATTCAATTGAGGACTTGGCTCAGCTGATTTTCGATTTGAAAAACTCTAATCCAAAATCAAGAATCAGTGTGAAGCTGGTTTCTGAAGCCGGAGTTGGTACTATTGCTGCAGGTGTGGCGAAAGCACACTCAGACGTTGTGTTGATTGCAGGATATGATGGTGGTACCGGTGCTTCGCCAATCAGTTCTATCAAACATGCAGGTCTTCCATGGGAGCTGGGTGTTGCCGAAACACATCAGACATTGGTGCGAAATAAACTGAGAAGCCGAATAGTTGTACAGGCAGACGGACAGATGAAAACAGGTAGAGACCTTGTGATCGCTGCTTTACTTGGTGCTGAAGAGTGGGGTGTGGCAACTGCAGCTCTGGTTACTACAGGATGTATTATGATGAGAAAATGTCATCTGAACACTTGTCCTGTGGGAGTGGCTACTCAGAACAAAGAACTAAGAGCTTTATTCAGTGGTAAGCCGGAACACGTGGTTAACCTGTTCACTTTTCTTGCGATGGAAATGAGAGAGATCATGGCAGAGCTTGGATTCAGAACAGTTAATGAGATGATTGGTCAGGTAGATAGATTAGAGATGAGAGACAATCTCACAAACTGGAAACATAAAAACCTTGATCTATCAGCGATTCTTTATAAGCAACCAGCTGAACCAGGTGTGGGTATCTACAAGATGGAAGAGCAGGATCACGGATTGGACAATGTGCTTGATCATACTTTAATTGAAGTAGCTAAGCCGGCGCTTGAGAATAAAGAAAAAGTTTATAAAGAGTTTATTGTAACCAATACGGATCGTTCCGTAGGTACCATGCTCTCTTACGAGATCTCAAATCTTCATAAGAAAGAGGGCTTACCGGAAGGAACTATTCATTATAAGTTTTCAGGATCTGCGGGTCAAAGCTTCGGTGCATTCGGCGCTCCGGGTATCAAGTTTGAACTGGAAGGAGAAGCCAACGACTACTTTGGTAAAGGTTTATCCGGCGCTAAGCTGATTCTTTATCCGCCTAAGAGTGCTAAGTTTGCCCCAAGTGAGAATATCATTGTAGGTAACGTAGCCTTTTACGGAGCTACTTCCGGTGAAGCGTATATCAGAGGCCAGGCAGGTGAAAGGTTCTGTGTTCGTAACTCAGGTGCCAAAGCAGTAGTGGAAGGAGTAGGTGACCATGGTTGCGAATATATGACGGGAGGTATAGCTGTGATACTTGGAGAGACAGGTAGAAACTTCGCGGCAGGTATGAGCGGTGGTATTGCATATGTTTGGGATAAGACCAAGCGATTCAAAGAGCTTTGCAATACCGAAATGATCGATTTTGACCCAATGGATAATGAGGATTTGGAAACATTAAAAGAAATGATCAAAAATCATTTCAAATATACTGGTAGTGATGTGGCTGAAAACATCCTTAAGGATTGGGATAACGTGGTGAAAGAGTTTGTGAAAGTAATGCCGAGAGATTTCAAAGCTGTATTACTTAAAAGAAAACAATCAAATCAAAGTGCAACTGATAACAAGGAGGTACTAATACATGGGTAAGCCAACAGGTTTTTTGGAATTCGATAGAGAATTGCCTAAAAAAAGAGATCCTAAAGAAAGAATCAAAGATTACAAGGAGTTATATCTTGAGTTCGGCGAAGAAAAAATAAGAACTCAGGCTGCCCGCTGTATGAATTGCGGTGTTCCTTTCTGTCATAACGGTTGTCCGCTGGGAAATATCATTCCTGAATTCAACGATGCCGTTTATGAAGGCAATTGGGAAGATGCAGCCGAGATACTTTTCTCTACCAATAACTTCCCTGAGTTTACAGGAAGAATATGCCCTGCCCCATGTGAAGCAGCTTGTGTATTAGGTATAAATAAACCTCCTGTAACTATTGAGGAGATTGAAAAGAACATTGCTGAAACAGCCTTTGCTAAAGGTATCATTAAAGCAAAACCTCCGGTAGAGAGAACAGGAAAGAAAGTGGCGGTGATCGGTTCTGGGCCTGCCGGTCTTGCTGCAGCTGCTCAATTAAACAAAGCAGGCCATTCGGTAACTGTATTTGAAAGAGCGGATCAGATTGGTGGATTGTTAAGATATGGTATTCCTGATTTCAAATTAGAGAAATGGGTAGTTGACAGAAGAGTGAAGTTAATGGAAGAGGAAGGTGTAGTGTTTAAAACCAACTCTAACGTAGGAGGAAATGTGAAGGTGAAAGATATCATGGAGGAGTTTGACGCTGTACTTCTTTCAGGTGGGTCAACTGTTCCAAGAGATCTTCCGATTCCTGGCAGAAATTTGAAAGGCGTTCATTTTGCGATGGATTTCTTAAGCCAGCAAAATAAAAGAGTAGCTGGTATCGAATTAAAATACAACCATCAGGGTGTTGCTTATACTGATGGTGACCTTACTGCAAAAGGAAAAAATGTAGTGGTTATTGGAGGTGGTGATACTGGTTCTGACTGTGTGGGTACCTCTAACCGTCATGGAGCTGCCTCAGTTACTCAGATCGAATTATTACCTAAGCCTCCGGCAGAAAGAACTCCGGAAATGCCTTGGCCTAACTGGCCAATGATTCTGAGAACATCTACTTCTCATGAAGAAGGATGTAACAGAAACTGGGCTATCTATACTAAAGAGTTTATCGGAGATGAAAACGGTAATTTGATCGGGCTTAAAATCGGTGAAATGGGATGGAGTACTCCTGAACAGGGAAAGATGCCGAAATACCAGGAAATACCGGGCTCTGAAAGAATTATTCCATGCGAACTTGCATTACTTGCTATCGGATTCCTGCATCCGCAACATAACGGATTGTTAAATGAATTAGGTGTGGAATACGATGAAAGAGGTAATGTGAAGTGTAATGAAAGTTATCAGACTTCAGTACCTAAAGTATTCTCTGCCGGTGATATGAGAAGAGGCCAGTCTCTTGTTGTATGGGCGATTTCCGAAGGCCGTGAAGCAGCAAGGCACATTGATATCTTCCTTATGGGTGAATCTAAGCTGGAAGCGAGAGACCAAGGCGTATTGAATGTGGCTGTACAATAAATACTAATAACAATTGATGATAGAAACAGGCTTCCGAATGGGAGCCTGTTTTGTTTTTATTCGGGATAGTCAATTGGGGCTTAGCAATGATAAGTGCCGGACATCGAAGCTAATTTTAGGATTAGTTCTGCCCAATAAGACAATTGATAAATAATGTGTTCTTTTTTTGGCAAGAATTTTGAAATCTCCGTAATAAAGGAAATAATTCCAATATATTTACGGAGCTTATGAAAAAATATATACTTTTTATCGCCCTGCTAGTTTTTACTTCTACCACTTTTGCCCAGAATAAAACGTTATTGTTTTTCGCCGAAAAAGGGGAAGAGTTTTCAGTAGTTTATAATAATGTGATAGTAAATGAAAAGCCCTCCAGCCTGGTAAAAGTATCTGGTGTCCGGCAGGGTAACTGTACAATCGGTATCATGTTTAAAGGCCATTCTGCTGCTACCATTTATAAAAAAATAAATCTTTCAGAAGCTAACGAATTTACTTACATAATTCGTAAAGAAGGAGCCGCATATATATTAAAACCTTTACAGGAAATACCTGTAGTGCGAAAAAGTGTTAGTTCTGGCAACTTTGTTTATTATTCTTCTGCAAGTCTTCTAGATTCAGATCCTGTGGTTACAACGAATACATCTACCTACAGTAACGTTGTAGATTGTGAAAAGCCTTCCTTGTCAGACAGAGCCTTTGTAAAGGCCAAATATGAAATAGACAGTAAGTCAACTAACGCTTTAAAGAAAGCTAAGGCTGAGGAAATTATTACATCCAACTGTTTATTGGCCAGTCAGGTTGTACAAATCATAAAACAGATACCCGACCCGGCTTATCAACTGGAACTCGCGAAGTTAAGCTATGCACATACTTATGATATCAAGAATTATTCAGTTGTGGTGAACGCATTAACATCTGCTACAGACCGCAATATCTTAAATCAATTTATTAATGGAGAGTATATAGTTGATCCGGTAGAAGTGGTGGAAGTTATAGAAGTACCTGCAGGAGATTGTCCTATACCGGCTTCGGATGAAGATTTTCGTTTAGGTAAAAATGCTGTCGCCAAAGAATCTTTTGATGGTGACAGAGTAGCCATAGCAAAGCAATTTGTATCCAATCATTGCCTTACTACCAATCAGGTGATAGAATTGATTAACCAGTTAACGTTTGAATCTTCTAAACTGGAATTTGCTAAATTTGCCTATACACATACTTATGATCGTAAAAATTACTATCTGGTGAACAGTTGTTTTTCATTTTCCAATTCCAAGTCAGAACTAAATGCCTATATAAGCAGTGTTAAATAGTATGAGTTGCAGGGGTATTTTATTCGTGTTGCTTATATCAGTTTGTTCCTGTACAGGCTCCAGATATTATGCACGGCAGGGTGAAAAGATGGAGCAGTTAGGTATGTATGATGAAGCCGCCAGGTTTTATCTGCAATCTGTTCAAAGAAACCGTGATAATATAAAGGGCCGGGTAGGATTAAAAACCAATGGACAAAAAGTATTGGACGATATGCTCGCTGAGTTCTATCAGGCACATGCAATGGAAGATCATAAGAAAGCCGTATACTCCTATCTTGAATGTCAAAAGTATTTAGAGCAGGTGGAGTATCTGCAAATTAAGCTAAACTACCCTTCTTACTATAAGGATTATTTTGAGGCTTCTAAAGAAATATATCTTACTGAAGTTTACGAAAAGGGAAATCAGAGCTACCAGCAACAAGATTATAAAACAGCAGAGTCTCTCTTTTCAGAAATTATAAAAATTGATAAAGACTTTAAAAATGCCAAAGATCTTCATAGATCTACGGTAATCGAACCATTATACGAAGAAGGCCAGAAGGCTTTACAAAGCAAAGACTATCGCCTTGCCTATGATTACTTTGATCAGGTAATTAAGAAAGACCGTAACTATAAAGACGCATTGGATTTGCGTGAAAAAGCGAGAATTGAATCGCAGGTTACGATTGCGGTAATGCCAATACAATCTGCCTATTCAGGTGAAGCAGGTATATCAGCAAAGCTTCAGGCGTATGTATTGGAACAGTTAACAAATATAAACAGCCCTTTTATTCGTTTGGTTGACAGAGAAAATACAGATAGAATTATACAAGAGCAAAAGCTTGGACTATCAGGAGTTGTAGACGAGTCAACTGCCGCACAGGCCGGGAAGCTGTTGGGAGTCAAAGCGGTGCTTGTAGGGAAAATTGTAGAATACAACAAAGGCGTGAATCGCCTTCAACGTTATAAGAAACAAGGGTATGAATCATACGTGGTCAAAGTGCTTGATCCTGCTACCAAAACATATAGAAATGAAGTAAGATACAGGCATATTACTTATGATGAATATTATCAATCTAACTATATTAATATCACCTATCAGTATCAGTTAATCTCTTCCGAGACCGGGCAGATACTACAATCTGATATTATCAATTTAAAAGACGGAGACGAGGTCAATTATGTAACCTACTCCGGTGATCCCCGAAACTTATATCCGAATAAAAATGGACAGGTAGTTACTTTTGGATCAGAGAAAAGCAGACTCCAGCAGTTATGTACAAGCCGACGGCAGTTACAGCCGGTAGAAGAGTTTGAGGATTCCTTGCTTAAGCAAGCTGCTAAAAAAGTAGCTTCACGGATAAAAGAAGCAGATGAAAAGAGAGGGCTTTAATGAAAGTATTTCTTTATACGGGTTTAATATTTTTGTTGGTGCTTCCTTCTTGCAGAACAGCCCGGCCTGTAACTACTAATGATACAGCAACTGTTGTAACTGCAGAAGCGAAAAAACCGGCATGGGTTTCAAAACGTCCAATTGATTATCGATACTATATTGGTATTGGGGTTGCTTCAAAAAAGAATCAACTTAACTATCAGCAATTGGCCAAGAAAAGTGCTATGGAGGATCTTGTATCTGAAATTAAAGTGAAGATAGAAGGGGCATCAATGTTACATCAGATAGATCAGAACGATAAGTTTCGTGAGATGTATCAATCACATGTTAAGACAATTATTTCAGAGTCTATTGAAGGTTTTGAATTGGTTGATAGTTGGGAAGATGAAAATGAATATTGGGTGTATTACCGCTTGTCCCGGGAATCATACGAGTATGAAAAAAAAATAAAAAAAGAGGCTGCAATCAAGAGCGCTCAGGATTTATTGGTGAGGGGCAATGCTGATCAGGAGAGTGGGCTGGTGAGTAATGCCATAGACAATTATGTACAGGCGATACAGATATTATATGAAAAGGATGGACTCAGTCATGATCCAATATTGGAAAATGAAATTATTGCTACGTTAAACAGATTACTTTCAAGAATATCTATTAAGTTTCAGGTTCGTGAGTTAAAAGTAATAAGAGGATTCTATGAACCAACGGTAGTGCCGGCAATAATTACTTATACATCAGAGTCGGATAAAGAGTTTAAGGCAATTAATTTAATGATCAAAGGGTTTTTTGAGAATGAAAAAGAAGAAACTTATCTGACTTCGGATGAAAATGGAACTGTATATTTTTCGTTGGCGTCTTTTAAAAGTAATGCCTCTCAAGTGTTGTTTAAAGCTCAGTTGGCAGGAACCAAATTAACTTTTAAAAATACTGCCCTTGGTCAGCTTATTAACAGGTCGGCACCTATTGTAAATTTAACTGTGAAATTATCTACACCATCTGTATTTCTTGACTACCCGTTAAATGATAAAGTAGCAGGAGAGTATTTAAAGAAGTGGTTTATAGATAAAAAATTTAATATGGTAAAAGATAGCAAAACTGCAGACCTCATTTGTACCATAGAATGCGAAGAGAGATATAGTGTATTAAGCGAGCTATACACAACCTATTTAACGGCGAATATTCGTCTGTATGCTTCAGAAAATAATAAAGAAAAGTTAATTCTTCGAATGGATGAGGTTAAGGGAGTTCACTTGAATAAAGAGACGTCAAGGAATGAGGCAGTAAAGAAGTTAGGTGGAAGTATTGAATCCTTGCTTTATCCTAAGCTATCTGAGTATTTTATGTTTTAACTTTATAAAACTGATTGGCACAATTTATGAATTAAACTACATAGAAAATAATTTGAAATATTAAGATATGAAAAAGAGCACATTATTATTCATGGTTTTAATTACTTCTTCATTATTTGTATTTGAAGGATGTAAAAGTAAAAAGAAAGCAAAGGCAGAGCCTCCTAAAGGAGAGGTTCAGGTTAAGTTGTACTGTTCCGGTGCTGATTATTTCACAACGAAAGACTATTTCAGGGCTAATTCCTTAGGAGAAAGTACTGATCAGGTAGCAGCTAAGAAAAAAGCTATGAGCAACGCAAAAGCCGAGCTTGCTTCTATGGTTAATACCACCATTAAAGGAGTTATTGATAATTACCTTAACTCAAGAGAGTTTAATAATAAAGAAGAGTTAGAAGAGCGCTTTGAGAGTTTAACAAGAGAGGTAATAAACCAGGAAATAAGCGGTATTAAAGTAATCTGTGAAGAGCATACAAAAACACAGGAGAATACATATAAAACGTATCTTGCCATTGAACTTTCTGCAGATAAGTTAGCATCTTCCATAAAAGAAAGACTTGCTAATGATGAAAGATTAAAGATTGATTATGATTACGAAAAGTTTAAAAAGACTTTCGATGAAGAAATGAAAAAGCTTGAGCAAGGTTATTAATTTTTAAAAATTAAACCTATTATATTATAGGCCTTAGGTGTATACTTAAGGCCTTTTTTATTGTTTTGTGTGCTTTCCGGAAATGTATTAAGGGCCTGTTAAAATGGGCATAATAAAAAAAGTACTAGTGTTAGAATAGCATGAATTAATGTGATCTAAGTTTTAGACAGTTATAATTAAATTAATTTTGCCGGTTACCCGAAGTGAAAAGATATTTAATAAGTGTAAATGCTTTTACCTGCTTATACTTAAAACTTACAACCTCCAACTTATCTAATGATCTGCAGCCATCCTTTACATCTGGCATTAGGTGTAGTAATTAAAAAATAATAAATACCATCAGAAAGCCCACTGCCGTCCCATGTGTTATCATATTCTTCCGCGGTATAAATAGGCTCTCCCCAGCGGTTGTAAATATCCAGCTTCCATTTATCGCCTTTTCCTTTCAAATAATAGACATCATTTTTTCCATCATTGTTAGGTGTGATAAGGTTGGGAATAAAGACATGTTCCACCGGAATTTTTATTGAATCTTCATATGAGCAGGAAGCGCTATGGATTTTGAATCGTGTTTCATAAACTCCTGGTTCTGGATAAGTATGTGTTGGTTCTTTTTCATTAGAGAATTCTCCGTCCCCAAAATCCCAGAAATATTCTAAAGGCCCTTCTGTACTTAACTTAAAAGCATAAGTAGGAAGTCCATTACAATCAGTTATATTTTCGACAACAAGTGGAGGGGAGATACTAGCTACTTCCACCGGGATTTCAAAAGTTTTGGAACAATTATTACTGTCGGTTACATGAACAGAATAAATCATACTACTTTCCGGATATATATAGGGATTTGGAATAGAAGTGTTATTGATACCGATGTCCGGAGACCATTGAACACTTGAGTAATTACCAATGAATAACTGGGTAGTGTCTCCTTTACAGATAGTATCATAAGGAGTTAGCGGAGGGCTAACATCAAAGATAGTGACAGTAAGGGAGGCTGTATCGTGTTGAATACAGGTGGTTAAGTCTGAAGCCACCAGAGTAACGGTATATTCACCTGGGCTTGTAAAGGTATACGATAGATTCAGGGGCCATATAGATACAAACTCACCATTTATAAACCATTGGATTTGTTTACCTCCTATGCTTTTGTTAGTAAAGATGATTTTTTTAGGAACACACCCTTGGGTAGTATCAGCAGTAATCCTGGCTTTCAAATTGGACAGGTCAAATTTGAAAACTGCGTTGGTGCAGTTATCACTTAAATTTGTTTTTGACCATGCTGAAGGTGTGGTAGGAAATCCTGTTTTAAATCCATCACAATTGGCACATACAGCCTGGTATACCACACCGTCTTTACTGAATCGGCTGGTTCCGCCATCTACATGTTCTCTTCTATTGTATCCTCCCAGGAATGTAGCATATAATAGTGAAGCAGCGTCTTTCTCCAGAACCATTAAGTAAAAATCCGATCCGTCGGTAGTTTTTTGAACGGCGTCCTGTGTAAATGGTAAATTACTTGTTGTACCACCAATATATGTGGAATTCACCACTCCTCCCCATCCGGAAATAAAAATATTTCCACAATCATTCACTAGAAAAGCGGTAGGAGATATATTGGGTTGGCGAGAGTTGGCAATTCCAACAGTTGTCGACCAAACGGAAGTTGTTAAATCATTATTAAGTTTATGTATGAATTGTCCCGCTCCTGCTTGTCCATAAACATCGCTTGTTTTGGGGTAAATGCCTTTGGTTTGGCCTAATAGATATACATTTTCTTCCGTATCTAATTGGATGAAATAGACCTGATCATAGCTTGAAGTACCAACATAAGTAGCATTAATAATTGAATTCCCTGAAGAATTAATTTTCAAAGCGAATCCGTCGACCCCCGAGCTATAAAAGTTTTTATAGCCATTACCTGTTCCTGGAAAATTGGATGAAGAAGTACCGCCAGCAATATATACATTGGTGCTTTTGTCTAATTGAATGGAATATGCTCCATCATTTCCGCTGCCTCCTATATAGGTACTCCAGATAAGGTCCGTTACATTGGGAGTTAGCTTTAGGACAACGGCATCATGATCGCCTCCCTGAAAAGTAGGGAATATGGCATTTTTTACCGGGAAGTTAGTTGATTTAGTATGTGATGCTACATATATATAATCACTACTATCTACAATAATATCTCCCCTGAATTGGTCACCGTAGTTGGCGGTGAGGTTAGTATTTCTTAACAGATTTCCATCTATATCGCTGCCACCAATAAATGTGGAGCCAATAAGAGCAGTGCCTGTAGCGTTTATTACAGATACAAAAAGGTCTGATCCATAGCTGAATGAAATACCTCCAATAATAGGGGTCGGAGGACCTCCATTAAAAGTGGTATATGCGGCGTTTGAGGTGTGTGGAAAATTATAAGAACTGGTAGTGCCTAGAATAACCAACTCATTTTTAGAGTTGACAACAATACTATGAGGTACTTCTGTTTGATATCCACCAAGGTAAGTAGCGTAGAGCAACTGTGTTCCGTTGGGGTTAAACTTTAGTATTGCGACATCGGTAGTTTGATTTATACTATTATAGTTCGGTTGTAATGTGCCAATAGTAGTTGGTAATCCATGGTCAAACACAGTGCCGGCCGTGTAGGTGTTTCCTTCATTGTCAAAACATGCTGTATTCCCCCAGTTATCAGCAGTTGAATTTGAATACGTAGAAAAAATTAATTCAGGATCAATAATCAGTTCATACTTTTTGTTATACCCTTGCGGAAAAGCAAAAGAAACGGTACTTCCTCTCAAAACAAATTCACAGGGAACTTCAATTCTTCTGTTATTAATATATTGATATGCTACCGGTTTCTTCTCTACTATTTCCGTAACACTTGTTTTTAAATGCAGTTCACCGTCTTTAATATATATAGCATCAAGTCCATCATAATTTAAAGCAATGACATCGGGGCTTGTTTTAGGGGCAACAATAAACTCGTATTTTAAAGAATTGTTAAACTCATAAATACGTAAATCTATTTTATCATAAATAGTTTTGTACCATACCTCGTTATATAGAGGAACATTGCTTGCCCATTTGGCAGGATCATTACCAATGAAGTAATTGTGATAATAGTTATAGGCGTTTGCGCCAGTGACAATAGCATTGGGGTTAGAGTTTACAAAACTCAATGTATAAGCATGTGCCCGGGAGTCTTTGGTTTCGGGCTGGATATTGGTTTTTGAATTGTCGAGTGCAGCGGCCCCTTCATGCTCATGCGCATGTTCTATGGCATCATAAAATAACCATGTTAATTTTTGTTGGTGCAAAAATACATTCCCGGAAGGGAGGTCGGCTTTAAAAAGTATATGAGGCTCCCACTGGTTTTTATTCTGAACAAATTTTAATTGCTTTTCTTCATTACTATGGGCGAAGAGTGATGATATTGGAAAGACTGAAAGCAGAAAAAAAAATAAAGTTCTGATCATATCATATGAAGTTTATTTCCTTGATTACTTCTACTCCCAGGTCGTCGTTTAATAATTTTATGATTTTTGATTTTGACAAATTTAGCTCTTGTTTTAATGGAGCTGAGTTTAACTCCACATACATTTTTTCTCCTCTTATCAATAGTTTTGTTGTTCGGCTTGCAATAGCTTTGCCCATTATTCTTTCCCAGGAATTAATGATGTGTGTTTCATTATATTTCCCCCTCAGTTTATAAGCATCCAGCAAATTATCGATACATTCTTTTAACGAAATGGTTTCGGACTTTCTGCCACCGTTGTATGTATACTTACTTTTCATGAATTATATCAAATATTTTGCCACTCTCAATTTTAAATATACGAATTTCAGTGTCCATATTTTTAAAAACTTTTTCTGACCTTTCCAATCGCGCATCGGTAATGAAAAGTTGCCCGAACTCACTTTGGGCTACCATTTCCATCAGTTTATCAATTCTTTTCTGGTCCAATTTGTCAAAAATATCATCAAGAAGTAAAACGGGTTTAATTTGTTTGGAGTTTTTAACTATTTCGTAATGGGCCAGCTTTAACC
>DATCKK010000651.1:0-11208 GCA_036562325.1 Cytophagaceae bacterium
AAGCTGATGAGGGAAACTATGACCCAAGTGAAAAAGTTCTGGCAAAAGTAAACAATGAACGTCTTCTGTTAAAAGACGTTCATGCTCTTATAGATGAACCGCTCTCAAAAGAAGATAGTGCTGCTTTCATAAAAAACTTTGTTGAGAAATGGATAAAAAAACAACTACTTATTGAGAAAGCAGAAGAGGAGATAGATGAGCTGAGCGAAGAGATCACAAGCAAAATCAAAGATTACAGAAATTCACTGCTGGTTTATGAACTCCAGAAAAAAATGCTGGAAGAACAGTTGGATACACTAATTACCGAAAAAGAGATCCGACAATTCTATGAAAACAATCTTCATATTTTTGAGCTGAAAGAAAATATTTTTAAAGGTATTGTCATAAAACTACCCAAAGACGCACCAGACCTGGATAAAATAAGCAAACTGGTACAGTCAGGAAAACCAAAAGACCTAAAAGAATTACGTTCCTATTGCAGCCGTTTTGCCAATTATTATTCCATAGAAGATTCTATCTGGTTGAACTTTGATTATATAGTGCAAAACTCAGGCTTTGCCGCCAAGGGAGTAGATAATAGTAAAATACTTGAAAGTTCAAGATTTCAGACTACAAGCGATGAACATTTCGTTTATTTCCTGAAAGTCTGGGATTATAAAATAAATAATCAAATTTCTCCTATTGCTTATGTTAAGGATGAAATTAAGTTAATACTTCTGAACAAAAGAAAGACAAAACTTATAAATGACCTTGAAACCGCTCTTTATAATAAAGGAAAAGAAAATAAAGATTTTGAAATCTTTGACTAAAGGACTTTTACCAGCACTTGCCCTTTGTACATTCTTCTCTTTCCGGATCAATGCACAGGTAGTTGATAAGATAATTGCTAAGGTAGACAATCAGATTTTATTAAAGTCTGAACTGGAAATGTCTTATCTGCAATACCTGGCAAGCTCGCAGGCCTCCCAGACTCCTAACTTAAAATGTCAGGTATTGGAGTCGCTGCTCATAAACAAACTGTTAATAGCAAAAGCAGCCATTGACTCTGTAACGGTTGACAAAAGCGTGGTAGAAGATCAGCTTAACCGTAGAATGGATTACTTCATTCACCAAATCGGTTCACAGCAAAAACTGGAAGAATATTATGGCAAAACGATAGAGCAGCTAAAGTCCGAGCTGAGGGTTCAGGTAAAAGAACAAATGCTGATCCAGAAAATGCAGGATAATATCACGAGCAAAGTTACCATTACCCCCAAAGAGGTAAAAAACTTTTTTAATAAAATCCCTAAGGACAGTTTACCCTATTTCTCATCAGAAGTGGAAGTGGGTCATATCGTGATTACTCCTCAGATCAGCAGGGAACAAAAGATGGAAGCAAGGAAGAAGCTGGAACTTATAAGAGAAAAAGTGCTGGCAGGAGACGATTTTTGCAAATTCGCAAAGATTTACTCAGAAGATCCGGGCTCAGCAAAACAATGCGGTGAATTAGGTTTTTTCAAAAAAGGAGATCTTGTCCCTGAGTACGAATCTGCCGCTTTAAGATTAAAGCCCAATGAAATTTCCAATGTCATTGAATCAGAGTATGGATTTCACCTTATTCAACTTATTGAAAGGCGAGCCAATGAATTTAATACAAGGCATATTCTTATTAAACCGGTTTCTTCAACCAAAGATTTGTCTTACTCTACTAAATTTCTTGACAGCATTCGAACATTAATTCTGAAGGATAGTATTACCTTCGAAAAAGCAGCGAAGAAATATTCAAGTGATAAAGCTACTGTTGGAAGCGGAGGTTTTTTTCTTGATGAAATGACAGGAAGCAGCAAAATTTCTGTGGAAGATTTGGATCCGGGATTGTTTTTTACCATCGACACCATGGAAGCCGGAGAAATAACCCAACCAATACCTTACAGAACCCCGGACGGGGTAGACGCCGTAAGAATCATTTATTTGAAATCAAAAACGCCACCACACGTGGCGAATCTACGCGACGACTATCAAAAGATATACCTGGCTGCATTAAATGAAAAGAAGGCCAAAGCTGTAAATGAGTGGTTTGACAAAACAAAAGGAGAAGTGTATATTGATATTGATGATGAATATAAAGACTGTGAGCTGGAAATCTCACAATAATTACATATATACTATTTGAGTTAGTAATATTTATCAATCCCAGGCTCCCGATTCCATTTCAAATTTGGGATTTGGAAATTGGGATTTGAAATTTTAGACGACAATTAATCTTGTGATATAATTAACGACTCAAAACATAATAATTGGGTTGATATTCTCGTACTTGAAATTTTTAATCTATGGAAAAAGTAAAAACAGATGTAGATGCAGCAAATGCACTCTTTGAGATAAATAAAAAGTTGAAACAGGAAATTTCAAAAGTTATTATTGGGCAGGATGAAGCAGTCCGCCTTGTCCTGACAGCTATTTTTTCTCAAGGGCATTGTCTGCTGGTAGGAGTGCCGGGGCTGGCCAAAACATTATTGATCAATACAATATCACAGGTTTTGAACCTAAATTTTAAAAGAATTCAGTTTACTCCTGATTTAATGCCTTCCGACATAGTAGGTTCTGAAACGCTCGACTCCAATCGAAATTTTAAATTCATAAAAGGGCCTATTTTCGCTAATATTATTCTTGCAGATGAAATCAACCGTACTCCTCCTAAAACTCAGGCAGCGCTGTTAGAGTCAATGCAGGAATACTCGGTAACAGTTGCAGGACAAATTTATCCTTTGGAGAGGCCGTTCTTTGTATTAGCTACTCAAAACCCGATAGAGCAGGAAGGTACCTACCCTTTGCCTGAAGCCCAGTTAGACCGATTTATGTTTAACCTTAAACTGGATTACCCAAGCTATCAGTCAGAAGTAGACATCGTTAAAAATACCACTACCTCTCAAAAAGCATCTGTTTCTCCTGTGCTGAATGGCGAACAAATCAAAGAGTTCCAGGAATTGGTTAGAAAAGTACCGGTTACAGACAATGTGGTAGAGTATGCTGTAAAGCTGGTTCATCAAACCAGGCCCAATACAGAGCTGGCTTCAGAGATGGCCAACAAGTATCTGGAATGGGGCGCAGGGCCAAGGGCCTCTCAATATTTAGTATTAGGAGCAAAGTGCAACGCCTTGCTAAATGGCAAATACTCTCCTGACATTGAAGACGTTAGAGATGTTGCCTTTGCTATTCTTCGACACAGAATTGTAAGAAACTTTAAAGCCGAAGCAGAAGGTATAACCGTAGATGACATTATTAAAAAGCTTTTGTAAAAGCTTTTTAAGTTTTTACAGTAATAAGTAATATGTTGTAAGTATATGAAAAAGCCCTGAACACAGGGCTTTTCGTTTTATTAAATTCATGTCAGCCCCTCCCCTTCGCGGCCACACTTCCCTCCATAAACAAAAAAGCCACTAACAGTGGCTTTCAAAAAACTTAATACTTATAACTTCTTACCTCCAACACTTCTATTTACCCTAATGGAGTAAACTGTCGCAAGAAGCGTACATCATTTTCAGTAAACAACCTCAAATCTCTTACCTGGTATTTCAACATAGTAATCCGTTCTATCCCCATACCAAAAGCAAAACCAGAATATTTCTTAGAATCGATCTTACAATTTTCCAATACATTAGGATCAACCATACCTGATCCACCTATTTCAACCCAACCTGATTGTTTACATATATTACAACCTTTACCCTTACAGATCAAACAAGAAATATCAATCTCTGCACTTGGCTCTGTAAACGGGAAGAACGAAGGACGGAATCGTATCTGAGTTTCTTTACCGAACATCTCTTTGGCAAAGTGATACAGTGTTTGTTTCAAATCCAAAAAGCTAACATTTTCATCAATGTACAGCCCTTCTATCTGATGGAAGACACAATGCGCTCTTGCAGATATAGCCTCATTTCTAAAAACTCTTCCTGGTGACAATGTGCGGATAGGAGGTTTTTCATTCTCCATCACCCTTACCTGAACAGATGAGGTATGTGTTCGTAAGGCAATATCAGGATTTTTTTCAATAAAGAAAGTATCCTGCATTTCACGGGCAGGATGATTTTCCGGGAAGTTTAAAGCAGAGAAGTTATGCCAGTCGTCTTCTATTTCAGGCCCTTCGGAAAGATTGAATCCCATACGTTCAAATATTTCCACAATTCGTTCTCTTACAACAGACAAAGGATGTCGGGCCCCTACCTGATGAGGTATAACCGGCAATGTAAGATCAATTAACTTATCTTGCTTAGAATCTTGCTGACCATTTTCAAAAGCACTTGCCAGTGCTTCAAACTTTGACTGTGCAGCAGTTTTTAATTTATTAAGTTCAGCTCCGATTGTCCTTTTTTCCTCGGGAGCAATCTTTTTCATTTCTTCGAACAGCTCGGTGATTCTGCCTTTTTTACTTACAAAAGTCAGTCGGAAAGCCTCTAATTGTTCCTTGCTTTCTACCTTAAACTCTTCGACTTTGCTATATAATTCTTTGATTTTTTCCAGCATAACATTGCAAAGATATAAATTAGATAAATTAAAAAATTCAGATTTTGATTAAATCTGCATAAATTAACCTCAAAATAGAATATTCCGTACCTTTATACTTTATATAAAGCAGACTTATTACGAACAGGATGTTTCGAAAACTTTTAGCAATTTTATTTCTTCCTCTGATATTCATGCAACCGGCTTTTTCGCACGACAATGAGTCAGTACCAGAGCCGCAATGGTCATCAAATCTGGCAAAGAAGAAGAAGCCAAAATCTAAAGGCACGAATATCAAGTTTTCTCCCGCCTTATATTGGAAAACCATAACTACCAGCGCTGAGTTTCCTTTAAGTGAAAGAAGTTCTTTAGGGTTAACAGCATTTGCTAAATATGGACTGAACGACTCCCGATTTACCAACTTGCCTGCCAATACGGAAACCTTCTTAAACGATGGACTGGGAGGAGAACTGTTTTTCCGATATTACTTTAAGAAGAGAGCACCTGAAGGTTTATATTTACAAGCTTATGGTGGATATAACCAAATTGTCAACTTTGATGGCAGTGTCAGGCCTTATACTTTATACAATACCTGGAACATGAAAAACCAGGTCAAAAGTGCATCAACCCTTATTAAACCTCAACCTTATAATTTTGGAATAAGCTCCGGTTTTCAGTTAACCATTATTCCTGATCATATCGTTGGAGATGTTTTACTTGGCGTTCAGGGCAACATTGATAAAAATAATTCGTTGTTTTTCTCGGTCTATCTTTTACCTTCAATAGGATATAAGTTTTAATATGACAAAACGCTGGTTAATCATATTTTTTGTTCTGGTTTTTTCAGGCTGCAAAAAAGACACTTCCGTTGACCCACAGCTTATCGGGACCTGGGATGATTTCAACAGCATCTATACTTTTCGCACTGATTTTACTTATTCGCTAGAGTTTTACCACAATGGCTATGGGCCTGATTCTGTGAAAATCGATAGTGTGTACGGTATTTATGAACTTGACCGTAAAAAAAACAATTTGCGTTTTTTCCAAAAGGGCTATAGAGAAAAGTTAAGTGGATTAATAGTCCCCTACGAAAAAAACGACAACTGGAACTATTCCATTGAAAATGACAGTGTCCTGACCTATACAAGCAATACCAGAGCCGGTAAATTGGTGAAACGATAACATAAAGGAATTCCCCACCCACCCATACAGGCAAACTCAAAATTTTTCTTGTATTCCCATAACATTACCCCCCAAACTTTTGGAAGATGGAGGGGTGTGTCACTCTTATTCAAAGTCAAAGCACCAACTAAACCGAGAGTTTGTAATTGAAGTATTTTAATTGATTTTTGGGATTTGGAATTTGGAATTTGGAATTAAGGTTTTCAGATCATTACATTTCTCAATTTTCTAAATGACATCTATCACTGATATTTTGGCCAATAAAACCTGTTTGTTTAATCTGTTTAGGCTAAATTTGCATCATGGTCAACTTAAGGGAAATTGCTGCATTGGTAAAAAAAGAAGCTCTTCTTGAGTGGCGGCAGCGCTATGCCCTGAACGGAATGATGCTCTATGTCGGCAGCACCGTTTTTATCTGCTACCTAAGTTTTGGAATAAAAACCAAACAACTGGTACCTGCCACCTGGAATGCCTTATTTTGGATCATTCTATTATTTACCGCTGTCAATGCTATTGCCAAAAGTTTTATCCAGGAACGCCAGGGGAGAAATCTTTATATGTATCAGTTAGCCAGCCCTCAAGGAATTATTCTTTCAAAAATATTGTATAATTCGTTACTGATGGCCCTGCTTTCCTTTATCGGATATACTTTTTATACACTGGTATTAGGAAATCCGATTGAAGATCAGGGATTATTTATAATTAACTTACTACTAGGCGCATTCGGGTTCTCAACGACACTTACTATGGTCTCGGGAATAGCCTCAAAAGCTGCTAATAGCAGTACACTTATGACTATTTTGAGTATTCCCGTACTGGTACCTATGCTCCTGATACTGATTAAAATTTCTAAAAATGCCATTGATGGCCTGGAAAGATCGCTGGTTATAGATGAGGTTGTAATATTAATGTCAGTAAATATGATGTTAATTGCAGTTTCTTACCTTCTCTTTCCTTACCTTTGGCGAAGCTAATAAAACCGGTTGTTCCGGCAACCCTAAAATTACACTTATTATGAAGTGGTGGAAAATATTAGGAATTGTACTACTTGCCTACACGATCATCGCAGGATTTCTCGTGCCTGCCCCCCGACTCGATATCACCAATGAGACTATACGTAATCAATACTTTCATGTGCCTATGTGGTTTGCCATGATGATCATATTATTGGTTTCGGTTATCTATTCCATAAAATACCTGAGATCAAACAAAGCTGAACATGACTTCATTGCTGTAGAATCCGCCAATGTAGGAATCCTTTTCGGAATATTAGGTATAACCACCGGAATGCTCTGGGCTCAATACACCTGGGGGGCTTTCTGGAATAACGACCCTAAGCAAACCTGTGCAGCAATAGGCCTACTTGTTTACTTCGCTTATATAGTACTAAGAAACTCTATTGAAGAAGAGCAAACCCGGGCAAGAATAAGTGCAGTGTACAACATCTTTGCTTTTCCGGTATTGATTGCTCTGCTATACGTTATCCCAAGATATACTGACTCGCTCCACCCGGGTAATGGAGGAAACCCGGGATTTAATATGTATGACCTGGATTCAAAAATGCGAATGATATTCTATCCTGCTATTATTGGATGGACATTATTGGGAGTTTGGGTAATGGAAATGAGATATAAACTAAGAAAGTTCGAATTCTATAATAATTGATATATTTCCTGAAATGAAAAAATATTTGTTTTCACTTTTTCTTATCCTCTCACTCGGCCTGGCACAGGCTCAGTCGGATGAAGAAATGGCACTGACCGATACATTAGCCAGTTATGGTAAGGTATATGTATTGGTGGCAGAAACAACCCAGAATATTCCCGATACAATAAAATTATTTAATAAAGACTTTGTATTGGTTTCCCAACCCAGGAAAACAGAAGATAATAAAACCATCTACATAGTATCTGAACCAAAAAACGCTTATGCTCAGTCAATAAGGATCAACGATAACATTTATGAAGCAACCTCTACAGCTGCTATGGCAGACCGGTTAAGAGCTGACGGGAAAATCTATGTAGTAGTGTTAGTATTATTGATGATTCTTGCAGGGTTCATTTTCTATGTAATCCGGGTTGAGAAAAAGTTAAATAAACTTCAGAATCAGTAACTATGAAGAAATCACACATTTTCGCTATTATAGTAATTGCTATAGCTGTGGGTATTGTCGTGTCAATGTCTGGCGATGCCAGCAAATATGTAGATTTCAAAGAAGCTTTTGAAATGGCTGCTGAAAATAACCATGACAAAGTCCATGTAGTAGGCAAACTTAAAAAAAGCAACAGTGGCAATATCATTGGCCTTTATTACGATCCGGTAAGAGACCCAAACTACTTTAGCTTCATAATGGTGGATAACAATAATGAAGAACATCAGGTAGTATATTTCAACCCCAAGCCTCAGGACTTCGAGAGATCAGAGCAAATAGTAGTAGTCGGAAATGTAAAAGAAAACGTTTTTGTTGCAAAAGAGATATTAATGAAATGTCCTTCCAAATACGAAGAAAAAGAAATTAAAGCTGGTTTATAATGGTACATACCTTTATCGGTGACCTCGGACATGTGTTCGTGATAGTCGCCTTTGTTTCCGCTGTTATTGCAGCGATTTCCTATTTCAAAGCTACCTCACTGGACAATGTCTTATCTGCCTCTGCAGAAATGCTTGCCTGGAAGCGTTATGCACGAGTAGCATTCTTCATTCATGCTTTATCCGTCATAGGCGTAGTCTTTTCGCTATTCTTCATAATTTACAATAATTATTATGAATACCATTATGCATGGAGCCATTCTTCCAGGAATCTCCCTGCTCACTACATGATCTCCTGTTTCTGGGAAGGGCAGGAAGGTAGTTTTCTGGTTTGGATATTCTGGCAGGTATTACTAGGTGGTTTGTTAATAAAGGTAAACAAGACCTGGGAAGCTCCGGTACTCACTATCTTCTGCCTTGTACAAGCATTCTTATTGTCAATGATACTTGGTGTGGTAATTCCCGGCATTGATCTAAAACTGGGAAGCTCTCCATTCATCTTATTAAAAGATTACATGGGAGATATTCCTGTCTACAAAACCAATCCGGACTTTATTCCCGAAGATGGTACAGGCTTAAATCCATTGTTACAAAACTATTGGATGGTAATCCACCCACCTACCCTGTTCCTTGGTTTTGCAGCCACTTTGGTGCCTTTTGCTTATTGTATTGCAGGACTTTGGAAAAAACAATATAAAGAATGGATTCGTCCGGCTTTACCCTGGGCGCTCTTTGCTGCACTCGCCTTGGGTGCCGGTATTTTAATGGGTGGTTATTGGGCTTACGAAACACTTAACTTTGGAGGTTACTGGAACTGGGACCCTGTGGAAAACGCAGTGTACGTACCCTGGCTGATCCTGATCGGCAGCATTCATACTATGATCAGCTATAGAAATAGTAACACTGCCCTAAGAGCTTCCATAATTTTAGTAATTACCACTTTTATATTAATACTTTACTCTACTTTCCTTACAAGAAGCGGAATTTTGGGCAATGCCTCTGTCCATTCCTTCACCGACCTTGGGCTTTCCGGACAATTACTCATCTACCTGTTGGCCTTCTTGTTTTTAGCTTTAATTCTTTTGATTTTCCGCTGGAAAGATCTGCCCTCAGAAGAAGGAGAAGTTTCTGTATATTCCAGAGAGTTTTGGATATTTATAGGAGTAACCGTATTGGGTCTTGCCGCTTTCCAGGTATTGGCAGCCACTTCAATTCCGGTTTATAATAAAGTCTTTGAATTATTTGGTATTGAATCCCAAATGGCTCCTCCTGCTGACCAGGAAGAGTATTACAGTAAATTCCAGATTTGGGCAGGTATATTGATCGCTGTGCTTTCTGGTATAGGCCAGTTTTACTGGTGGAAAAAAGCAGACAAGAATAAACTTTGGAATGCATTGTCCATCCCATTATTTATTACCTTCGGCCTTTCCACATTAATAATTTTATTCGGGGACTTAAATAAGCCGACCTATATATTACTCGTAACTACCTCCATATTTTCCATTGTAGCCAACGGAAGTATATTTCTTCAAGTGGTTAAAAACAACTACAGATTATCAGGAGGAGCGGTTGCACACATAGGTATTGCAATGATGCTGATCGGGATATTATACTCTTCGGGATATTCCAAAATCATTTCGCTCAATAATTCCGGATTAATTTATTCCAAAGAATTTTCTGAAGAAATGAACCGGGATAATATCCTGCTCTGGAGAAATGACCCTCAAAAAATGCGACAATTTGAGCTGGTATATGAAGGACAGCGATTCGAAGGGCCTGACTTTCCCGGTTACATCAATAAAGATTATCTGTTCCCTACGGACGATAAAACTCTATATATAGCTAAAAGAGATATTGAATACAACGGAGAAGTATATTATAAAAAAGGAGATACTGTTCAAGTATTTCCAGAAAACACCTATTACGAAGTCCTGTTTAAAGATGAAGACGGAGACGAATTTACTTTGTATCCAAGAGCTCAGGTGAATCCCCAAATGGGCTTATTGGCTTCACCGGATATAAAGAGGTTCTTTGACAGAGATCTTTACTCACACGTTTCCTCTATTCCAGTACCTGACCAGGAAAGAGAATGGAGTGAAACAGAAATTCATAAAATTAAAGTGGGTGATACAATAATAGTAAATGATTACTTCGCGATTTTCAAAAAAGTAAGTCCCATTAAATACATACCGGGCGTTAAGCTGGGTGACAATGACGTGGCCATTGTTGCGCAATTCCTATTCTTAGGCAAGGATGAGATTCACGAAGCTTATCCGACATACATTGTACGGTTAGAAGAAAAAATCACCGGTTTCTATCCTGAAATAGTGGAAGACCTGGGAGTAAAAATAGCACTGCAGGGAGTTCATCCCGAAACGGATGAATTTACCTTTGCCGTAAACACAACGCAGAAAGATTATATCATTCTGAAAGCAATGGAAAAACCCCTTATCAATGTTTTGTGGATCGGTACTCTATTGCTAGTGATCGGACTTTTCCTTGCTATCCTGCGAAGATATAATGAATTCAAAAAGATGCGGGACAAAGGGATGGAGATGTCCGTGGAGAATAAGCAGAAATATGTAACCAATTAATAATTAACGGATTCAATGGTTAATTTCAATAACTATTGAACCCGTTAACCCCAGCGCGAATAATAATTCAGAAACCAATTAAATAAACCAGGATTTTGTCTAAAAATTACAGGATCAGTATAATTGGTACAGGAAACGTTGCCTGGCATTTAAGTACCCATCTGGAATATGCAGGCCACACCATTGAAGAAGTATATGGCCGAAATCTTAATGCCGCCAAAAACATTTGCAGCCGGCTGTATTATGCAAAACCTGTTAGCTCTCTTGATCTGACTAAAAGCAAAGCAAGAGTATTTTTTATAATGGTAAAAGATGACGCCATCGAAGATGTGGCAGCTCATCTGATGTTACCTGACAACGCGATTCTTGCTCATACTTCCGGCACCAAACCTTTATCTCTTTTAACTCACGCTCATTC
>DATCKK010000654.1:0-5209 GCA_036562325.1 Cytophagaceae bacterium
ACTATTGATACTGTAAACCTTCATTTTGTACATGATAAGCCGTTAAATAATTGTGTAATTATTGGCTGGACGGGAACACATTCAACTCTAAAGTATCTGGAACCTTTAATTCCGGTACTAAAAGTGCTGGAGAATACATATAAATATGAATTCCGCGTAATATGTAATAAGGAGCCGGAATTTAAGTTAGAAAGTTTAAAATTTATTAAATGGAATAAAGCCACTGAAATAGAGGATTTGTCTAAATTTGATATTGGGTTGATGCCTCTGGAAGATGATATATGGGCGAAAGGCAAATGTGGATTTAAAGCATTGCAGTATATGGCACTTGGTATTCCCCCGGTTGTATCACCTGTTGGAGTGAATGTGGATATTGTAGAGCAGGGAGTAACAGGTTTTTTATGTAAATCTGAGGAGGAGTGGTATAAAGCACTGGAGCTTCTCATTAAAGATACTGATGCGAGAAATACAATCGGTGGTAAAGCAAGAAAGAGAGTAGAAAATTCGTATTCTGTAAATTCAAATAAAGAAAATTTTATCATGTTGTTCCAATAAGGAATGATTTACGACTACTTAAAAATATATGAGTAATAAAACTTATTACGAAGAAGCTCAAAGTTTTAATTTTTTGACAAGATGGCTTCACTCTTATAGATATAAAGCGATTATCCAGGTGTTTAAAGAGTTAGAGTCCAAAGTGGGGGCGGAAACACCAATTAAGGTATTAGAGATTGGAAGCGCACATGGTAAGCTTTATGAATTATTAAATTCACAATTTAATATTCAATATACAGGAATTGAGTTATATAAGGATCTATATCTCACATCATTGGAAAGATACGGAAAAAACTCAAATATTCGATTAATTAATGGGTCGGCATTGGATGAAAATGTTTATGAAGGAGTTGAACAACCTGATATTGTTGTTGCTCTGGAAACACTTGAGCATATATTGGAGCGGGATGTGTTTCGGTTAATTGAGAAAATTGTTGCTCTTAATCCCAAATTATTTGTGTGTTCGGTGCCTGTTGAAATTGGCCCCTCTATATGGTTTAAAAATATTGGTTCATTTTTAGTGGGATATTCAAGACACAAAGAATATACATGGAAAGAAACTTTTTGGGCGGGATTAAATAAACTGGACAAGTTGCCTCCTCATGATTATGGCCATAAAGGGTTTAATTGGCAATGGCTGGCTCAGACGCTTAGGCATTACCTATCGATAAAAAAAACAATATATTTCCCTTTTAATTTTTTACCCTCTGGGTTATCAACTTCTGTTTTCTTTATAACTTCATATAGAGATTAAGCTTTATTCTATGACTCCAATAAAAATTGACGATATAGACCGGCTGATACTGGAAAAGCTTCAGGCAAATGCTAAAATTACGAACTCTCAGCTTGCTCAGGAAGTTGGATTGTCTCCTGCTCCAACACTTGAACGGGTAAGAAAGCTGGAAAATGCAGGGCTTATTAAAAGTTACCACGCTCAGGTTGATACCGATAAGCTCGGTTTGGGGGTAGGTATTTTTATTCTGGTATCGCTATCGGGACATAAGAAAAACCAGATATTATCATTTGTAGAGAAGATAAATCAAGTACCGGAAGTGGTAGAATGCCATCATATAACTGGTGCCGGAGATTTTTTATTAAAAGTACTTACTAAAGATATACCCAGTTATCAGGATTTGATTTTGAACAAACTGGTGGAGATTGAAGAGATTGGTAACATGCAATCTATGGTAATTCTTTCCACCTTTAAAGATTCCAAAGTAATGCCATTTGTTGATTAAGAGGCATGTGTGGTTGTTTAGGAACAATTATTTCTTTTTGTTCTCCGACAGATACTGTTTAGCCTCTTTGTATTTTTCACTTTTCCGGTCAGCATAGTCAAGCAGGGTTTTGTAATATTGCCGGGCACTGGCAATATCATTGGCTTCATGGGCAATTTTGGCCAGGTCGGAAATTGCTATGAGATTATAATCTTTCTTGGAGTTGCCGGTTTTAGCGGCAAAAATGATTGTTTTATTATAAAATTCTTTGGCTTTCTCGTTGTTGTGGTAATACCGGCGATTGATGTAGCCAAGTATAAAACTTGCATATCTTGCACTTACCTCTTCATAGCCGGGCATGCCTATATTATACTTATACATGATGCTGGTTGACACTTCTTCAGCTTCTTTCCATTTCCCCTCGGTAAAAGCATATCTGGCATACATCCTTTGGAAATAAGCGTTGTCAGGAAATGTAGTAGCCAGGTACCTGGCTACACCCAGAGCTTCTTCCCCTTTATTCTGATCATTATATATTTTCATCAGATAATATTGAGCTTCTGTTCTTGTGTAGAAAGCATTGTAAGAAACTTCTTTCAGTTGCTTTATCCCTAGTTCCTTATCTCCCTTTGGGAAAAAGGCAAGAATCGGCTTTAGTTGAGGGTATTCTTCTCTAATCCACACAGCATAATAATTGAAAATGGCATCGCCAAACAGAAACTCAGGACTTAACTCATTATTTTCGCTCAGGTTTTTAAAGTAATTGAAAACTTCTTTTGTTGAAAAAGCAGATTTGATATACTTCCCGCTTTCTCCATAATAATTGCCTTTCAAGCCATGAGAGGCACAAAGAAAAAACGAGGCCTCAGGATTTTTCGGATTTGCTTTATACATCTTCTCTGCTAATGTGATGGACGTGTCCATGTAAGCGAGAAATATATTTTCTACTTTTTTAATGTACTCGGACTCATTGGGGTACGGCATCATTTTCCACCAACAACTCAATCCCATGAGATAATAGGCAATGGGATGTTCAGGATATTTGGTTTTTAGTTTTAAAAATTCCTTTTCTGCTTTGTCAAATTTGAAGTTATACATGTCATTTACTGCTTCTGTAGCCTCAATTCGTATGTCATGATCCAGCAAAAGCATTTTCTCTTCTGTTTGAGCAGAAACAAGAAAGGGTAAGAAAAAAAGAATGATATAGAGATGCTTTCCCATTGAAGGTAAAATTAATGCTTTTTCACTAACAAGATAACGAGCCGTAATAGTTTTTGTTGCTTTGAAATAATTTGCAAAATGCTCACGAGCTTTGAAATAAATTTACAAAACTTATTATTTTGCCATTCTATATGGATTTACTAAAAAAACTATGCCAGATTCATGGCCCTTCCGGGAATGAAGTTGCGGTTAAGGATTTTATATTGGAATATGTGGCGCATCACTCCGGTAGCTGGAAATGTCAGCCGATTGTAATTCAGGGAGAAGGGTTTCAGGATTGTCTAATTTTGGTATTTGGTACACCGAGGACCGCCATATTTGCACATATGGATACCATAGGTTTTACTGTCAGATACAAAAACGAACTCGTTCCGATCGGAGGGCCGGACGTAAAAGACGGGATGGTACTGGTGGGAAATGATTCCCAAGGGCCTGTCAGAGGGTATTTAAAAGAAACAGAAGAAAAATTATTTATAGAGTTTGAACGGGAGATAGACAGAGGGACAGAGTTGGTATTTGAAACTAACTTTCGGGAAACTGAAGACGCAGTCCAATCTGCTTATCTTGATAACAGATTAGGTGTATGGAATGCATTGAGGGTGGCAGAAACACTTGAAAACGGCATTATTGCTTTTTCATGCTGGGAAGAGCATGGAGGAGGATCGGTTGCTTACCTGGGCAAATACATCTATGAAAGATTTAAAGTGAGGCAAGCTCTTATTTCAGACATCACATGGATAACAGAAGGTGTTACTGCAGGCCATGGCGTGGTAATATCAATGCGTGACCGAAGCATTCCAAGAAGATCATATATTAATAAAATAATAGATCTGGCAAGAGAATCCGGTATCCCTTATCAATTGGAAGTGGAAGGCTCAGGGGGAAGCGACGGGAAAGAACTTCAGGCGTCACCCTTTCCTTTCGACTGGTGTTTTGTCGGGGCGGGGGAGGACAATGTACACAGCCCTGATGAGATTGTGATGAAGAAAGACATAGAAAGCATGGCCCAGCTCTATAAAGTTTTAATGGAACGGTTATAGGTGATGGATGAAATAAGGTTTTCACTAAAAAAAAGTACTAACTTCAACCCTTCACTACAGTTCATATGAAATTAATCGATAAAGAGTTTGAAATTTTTATACCGGAGCATCTTTTGGTAAAGCGAATCAAGGAGCTGGGCAAAGAAATAGATACCATGTATAAAGGGATGGATCCCGTGTTTATTGCTATACTCAATGGTGCATTTATGTTTGCTGCAGACCTTATTAAAGAAATTACCGGCCCTTGCAAACTGAGTTTTATAAAAGTAGCTTCCTACGAAGGTACCGTGAGTTCAGGCAAAGTAAATTCACTCATTGGCCTGGAAGAAAATCTGGAAGGGAAAAATGTGGTACTGATAGATGACATTGTAGATACAGGTATTACCATGTCGTATGTGATAGAGCAGGTACAAGCGTTTAAGCCAGCTTCTTTGGAGGTTGCGACACTTTTGTTAAAGCCCGAAGCTTTTAATAATCAGTTTCAAATTAAGTTTGTAGGATTTACCATCCCTAATGATTTTGTGGTTGGTTACGGACTGGATTATAATGGCTATGGGAGAAACCTGAGGGAAATCTATCATATAAAAAATTAAACCTTGATTAAATAACTTTTACTTACCGCCTTATTTCTCTTCCGGGTGGATAATTTGAGTGACAAAAATAAACTTAAGTGAGAGACTTTAAGGATAAATTGTTATTTTTGAACGAATAATAAATAAATACTCTTATATATGTTAAATATTGTGTTATTTGGCCCTCCTGGGGCTGGCAAAGGTACACAAAGCCAAAAGCTTATAGATAAGTATAATCTTGTTCACCTTTCTACCGGTGATATTTTAAGAGCTGAAATTGCAGCCGGCACTCAATTAGGTAAGGACGCCAAAGCATATATTGATAGTGGTAAGCTGGTTCCTGATGAAGTGGTAATCGGGATGATTGAAAATAAAATCAAAGCTTACCCTCAAGTGAATGGATTTATATTCGATGGATTCCCAAGAACAGTTCCACAGGCAACCTCTCTGGATCAAATGTGTGAATTGAACAACATGCCTATTTCCGGTATGGTGGCACTGGTAGTGGATAATGAGGAGCTGTTTAAAAGAATATTGGAAAGAGGTAAAACCTCTGGCAGGTCAGACGATCAGGATCCGAAGTTAGTAAGTAACCGGATTGCTG
>DATCKK010000657.1:0-1953 GCA_036562325.1 Cytophagaceae bacterium
GGGTACTCCTTTTGTGATGTAGAGAATTTAGATATATCTACAACGGCAGTTTCCTCAGGTTCGAAATCATTTAGCTCTTGTATTTCCTCATCAGGGGAATTAACCGTTTGTATACTTCGTACAAACCATGCATTTCCCAAAGCTCCCGGGTTTTGCTGTACCGGATTCTGCGGATCACCTGTTTTCACGTATTTGGTATTGAGCATATTCAACACCCTAATATTGTTCTTGCTTAAATGATGCTCTATGATGTCCTGATATCTTTGCATCTTTGCACCATGATACCCTCCAATTGACTTATGGAAATAAGAGGTTCTTGCATCGTTGAAGGGATTCTGAAGATTGAAAACCCTGTAACTCAAAGTAGTATCTTTCAGGATCATTTGATCTGCCAGGTCGGGTTTGAATTCATCCTCTATAGAACCTTTGCTAAAATCATCATTACTTAAGTAACGCTTATCTACCATCCAAAGATCAAATACGGTAAGCGCCGCTATACTTAGCACCATTACAGTGGTTTGAATCTTCTTACGGACATAAAAATATAGAATTGTAGCTGCGACCAATATCAAAAATAGTGATCTGAAAGCATCCAACTTTAACATCGATTTTCTATCTTCCCGAATGGCGGTTACCAACCATTCAGGCAATTGCTTATCTACTGCTGATACATAATCAGCAGCCCCTGCAAACAGGAACATTCCTAATAATGGAACACCCAGAATAACTGCTGCCAATACAATAGCATTCATCTTCGTATTGACAAGAGGAACCTTTACATTTAGTTCTTCTTCCAGATTTTTTCCTTTTTCAGTATAATCGGTAAGCTTTTTCAATGCTAGTATTCCTAATAAAGGCATGCAGAACAAGGCTATAGTTATCGCCATAGATACTGCTCTGAACTTATTGTACCCAGGGAAATAATCGAACATAAAATAATTGAATGTCTCGAAATTTTTTCCCCAAGCCAACATTATAGATAAGACAGTCCCAAATAATATCCAGTATTTCCATCGCGGAGCAATAATCAAAAGGCCTAAAACAAATAAAAAACAAATAACAGCTCCGGCATATACGGGGCCACTCGTAAAAGGCTGGTCTCCCCAATAAGTGGGTACACTCTTTATAAAGTTCTTAATATCTGAATTCGGAATCCCATTATTTTTTAGAACTTTATAAGTTTCTGAGTTTTTAGTTAACTCTACGGTACTTCCTCCACCATAAAAATCGGGTACCAATAAAGTAACTGTTTCCAAAATCCCCTGACTCCAGGCAAATGCATAATCTTTATCCAGGCCGGAATCACTGGCTTTTACTTCATCTGTTTTAGGTGTGAGCTCCGATTTACCCCGTATTGAGTATTTCCCATATTCCTGAACTGCCCATAATCTTCCGGCATTTGTACCTACACCAAGGAGAGCTGCTACTAATAAAACAGCAACAGATTTAATAAATGATGGAAAGGTTTTATTCTTTAGTGCCTGAACAAATTCATTGATTCCATATATAACCAATAAAATAGCGAAATAATAGGTAATCTGATAATGTTGGGATGCAAGCTCAAATGCTACAGCCAGCGCTGTCAGAGCCATCCCCAAAAGGTACTTTTTTCTAAAAACAAGAACTACTCCGGAAAAAAGCAATGGTGCATAAGAAATAGCCAAAACCTTATAGATATGGCCGGCTTCAATCGATATAATGGTATAACTTGAAAACGCATAAGCAAATGCACCTATGAAAGACAACTTCGGTCCACAACGTAAAACCAGTAATAAAATATAAAAGGAAATAAAGCCCAGAATAACAACATCGGCAGGCTTTGGCAAAAATCTAATACCATTCATAATTTTGAGCATCAGGTCTCCGTTGTAGACAACATTCAGTATATAAAGCGGCATTCCACCAAACATAGAATTGGTCCACAGAGCTTCCTGGCCGGTTTTATTCCTGAAG
>DATCKK010000658.1:0-8662 GCA_036562325.1 Cytophagaceae bacterium
GACTAAAACGTATTACTGAATAATTTAAATTATTGCATACTTATAAAAAGAAAAGTTATGGATGTAAAGTTTGTAGGAGGAATTAATATCGCCGTTAAAATACCTAAGAGTAAATACGAGCAAACGGTTTCGTTTTATCGCGATGTGTTGAAACTGGAAGTGGAAGAAAAACCTGTCAATAACTCTACTGTTTCAAGAACTCATGAAGTGAAGTTTGGTGGTAACGTATTATGGTTAGACTGTGTGGATAATTATACCCATTCTGAAACCTGGTTGGAATTGAATGTGGAGAATGTGGAACAAGCAACGGATTATCTAAGGTCTAAAGGGGTAAACACTTGTGATGAGCTAGAGGAAATACCTGAAAATATGCATTGGATAACAGATCCTGCCGGAACTGTTTTTCTTGTGAAATCACGGGAGTAATTTAATGAAGGTAAAAGCTGTTGTTATATGTATCTGATTGTTTTTTAATCGATTGTCTGTATGGTTGCGGGTGAAATTCGATTTATTTAACAACAAAGAAAAATTGGGATATTTTCGCTAACTTTGTAACTGCCAATAGGTAGCTGATAAAACTGTTGTTTCAGGTAACACGTATTGGCTATGCAAACGATTTTTATGTAGAGATATGTCAGAAAATAATAGCAGGCAGGGGCAGGCAAAGTTGCTACGGACTTTTAGAAAAATTCACAGGATAACAGGTGCTTTGTTGTTTGTTTTTTTCTTTATCATAGCCATTACAGGGCTTTTATTGGCCTGGAAAAAAAATAGTAACGGGCTCATACATCCCAAATCTCATGTAGGAACTTCCACAGATTTAAAAGACTGGTTGCATTTGGATAGTTTACATTCATTAGCGTGTAAGGCGCTTCATGAGTCCGTTTCTGCTGACTTATCGCTCGACCTTGACAGAATTGATATTCGTCAGGATAAGGGAATGGTTAAGTTTATTTTTAAGCATCATTATTGGGGTATCCAACTTGATGGGGCAACAGGGAAATTGCTGCATATAGAGCGACGACGGGCAGACTTTATTGAAAACGTGCATGATGGTTCTGTAATGGATCGTTATCTTGGAACAAAAGGAGAACCTTTAAAATTAGTTTATTCAAGTATTATGGGTATTGCGCTTTTGATATTTACCATAACAGGTTTTTGGCTTTGGTATGGCCCTAAAAAAATGCGCAAAAATAAGGCTAATCTCAAAACCCCAAATTATAACAAGATACAACCTGATTAATTCATATACTTAAAATAAATACTGTACTTTTGAAATAAAGCTGATCCGGTTAAAGGCATGGATTGCGCCGATATTATTTATATAATTTTTTATTTTTCTAATCTTGCTCTAATCTTTCTTCTTTAGATTTACTTTCTGATAATGTTTTAGTTATACTTAATTTGTTTTGAATTAAAGTATATGGATGTCATTTGTGTAGCAGGAAAAGCCTTTGTTTCTGTCGAGGTGATCTAATGAATTTTCATTTAATTTATATGTTTAACTAAACCCTAACGATTATGCTATGTGAAAGACCTCTTACTAAATTTAGTATTGCTATCTCCTTTTGGATTTTTCTGAGTGTTGTTAAAACCTATGCAGTTCTTCCTTCTGCCTGGTCTAATGCAGACATTGGAAACACCGGGGCTTTGGGTAATGCTTCTTATAACAACGGTACATTTACCGTCAGCGGATCTGGCCATGATATATGGGATTATGCTGACGGATTTCATTATGTATATCAGCCAATAACCGGAACGGACCTGGAAGTAGTGGCTCAGGTAAATAGTATAGCCAACACGAATGAGTGGGCCAAAGCAGGGCTAATGATTCGTGAAGAACTTACAGCAGGAGCCAAACATGCTTCTGCCTTTATCACGGCACTTAATGGTGCCGCTTTTCAATACCGGGCGAATGCAAATGGAATCAGTTATCACCTGGGAACATCGGGAAATGCACCTGTATGGTTGAAGCTGCAACGTAAAGGGAATGTTTTTACCGCCTATAAGTCTAATGATGGTATTAACTGGGAGTCCATTGCCAGCAGTACGCTAACAATGGCGGAAAATATATATGTTGGCTTAGCTGTAACATCCCATCATTGGGGAATAATTAACACCAGTAGTTTTAGTCATGTTTCCATAAATACTTTCGGCCTGCCTCATCCCTGGGTTAATTCAGATGTAGGAACCACCGGAGCTGCAGGCAATGCAGTATATTCCGATGGAACATTTACGTTAGAAGGAGCAGGAGCCGACATCTGGGATTATTCCGATGGATTCCATTTTGTTTATCAACCGATAACAACCAATGTTGAAATAATTACCCGTGTTGATAATCTTACCAATACCGATGAATGGGCAAAAGCAGGTGTGATGATTCGTGAAACACTTGCTCATAATGCCCCGCATGCAATGGCTGTAGTAACCAGGTCCAATGGTACTGCTTTACAATATCGTTCGGTAACCGGTGGTATCAGTTATCATTATGGGTCTACCGGTACGGCACCATTATGGGTGAAATTAACGAGAACCGGTGATGTTTTTAATGCTTATAAATCTTCTGACGGACTTAGTTGGACTTCTCTGGGAAGTACCACTATCAGCATGGCGCAACAAGTATATGTCGGACTTGTTGTTACCTCTCATAATGCAGGAGTTATCAATACTGCCAGGTTTAGCCAAGTAACAGTGAATACAGGCAATCCCAATCAGCTCCCAACCGTTAGCATCATTTCTCCGGTAAACACTGCCGAGTTTTCGGCAAATGCTACTATTCCTATAATGGCCAATGCTTCTGACCCTGATGGTACTATTTCGAAAGTAGAGTTTTATAATGGCAACACTAAGCTGGGCGAAGACAATTCTGCACCGTATACATTTAACTGGAACAATGTTGCTGCGGGAAGTTATATGCTGACCGCAAGAGCGTATGACAATACAGGGGCTTATGCAAACTCATCACCAATATCTATTGTGGTTCATCAAAGCATACCTCTGGTTACTGTTAATTATTCGGAAAGCAATGAAGACTTCCCTAATCCGGAGCGAGGTTTTTATCGTTATACGGAAACTAAAGCCAGTAACTACTCGGTGCTTACCGTATCGCAACTCAGGGACTTCAGAAACTTTCAGCAACCGTGGAACGCCAATTATAGTGTAGCTGCTACCTTAATATTCCGATATTACATATTGGATATCTTTACAAACTCACCTTTGTCCGGATCTTTCCTTACCAACTTTGCCAAAGATTGTCAGGCAGCAAGAGAGGCTGGCGTAAAGCTCATTCCACGATTTACTTATACGGTTAGTACTAACAGTACAGGCTGCCCTGATAATACAGCCTGCCCTCCTTATGGCGATGCATCTAAGGCAACGGTATTAAATCATATAAACCAGTTGAAGCCTTATTTCATGCAGAATGCAGACGTTATTGCTACTGTGCAGATGGGCTTTGTGGGAATCTGGGGAGAACAATATTATACCGACCATTTTGGCGATGCTTCTTCTAACGGACAGGGACGATTACTCGATCAGAACTGGAGAGACCGTTCTGAAGTACTACAGGCTTTACTGGATGCTCTTCCTGCGGACCGTTTTGTGCAGGTACGGTATCCGCAAATGAAACAAAGATTTGTCTATGGAGTGAATGCGCCTGTAACTTCTGCTGCATTAACAGATGTCGAAGCTTTTAGCGGAAGTGCTAAATCCCGAATTGGTTTTCATAACGATTGCTACCTGTCTGGCCCTAATGATATAGGTACTTATTTTGATTATGGTAACTCTTCTACCTGGCCCAAGGATGCTACCAATCTATTAAGAAATTACTTTTCGAACGATAGTAAGTTTGTACCCGCTGGAGGTGAAACCTGTAGTGACGGCTTTAGCCCACAAAACGATTGTGAACCAATAGGGAAGGCACTGGCAGAGTTTCGAATGATGCATTACAGCTACCTCAATGCAGACTATAATAACAATGTAAATAATGACTGGCAATCGGGGGGATGTATGGATGAGATAAAGAAAAACCTTGGTTATAGGTTGGTGTTAAAGAAAGCTACTTTTCCTGCTTATGCAGTGACAAATAGTTCGATTACCATATCCTTTGAAATAGAGAATAAAGGTTTTGCATCTCCATTTAACGAACGATATGTATACCTTGTACTTAAGAACCTGGTAAATGGACAAGTATATAGTATTAAACTTTCTACCGATATCCGAAGATGGTATACAGGTGCTGTTAATATTCAGGAAACTCTGACACTTCCTTCTCAGATTACTCCTGGCGAGTATGACTTGTATTTGCATATGCCGGATAAATATGCTTCTATTGCTTCAAGGCCTGAGTATGCAATAAGGTTGGCCAATACAGGGCTTTGGGAAGCAACTACAGGATATAATAAATTAAATCATAAATTAGTTATAAATGCCGGTGGGGGATCTCGTTATAGTACTGATGCGTTTGATAGTAATAATATTCATAAAATACAGCTAACCCCTAACCCGACAACAGGTATCGTAACTATTCAACTTCCTGAAGGGAATAAAGCTGACTCTTATTCGTTGTATAGCACTTTGGGAGAAGAAATATCGAACGTTACATTAAATGCTATGGAGTCATTTGATATCGATTTAACCGGAACAAAGGCAGGCATGTATTTTTTGAAAATTAAAACTTCGGACGGAGATTATATAGAAAGGCTGGTTATTCATTAATTATTGGTTAAGTAGTAGATTAAAGAGGTTGTCCCTGCGAAGGGGCGACCTCTGCTTTTTAAAGAGACGGAGATTATGGCTGCTGCGATTCGGGGGATATCTCTTATAGAGTAGAGAACTATCCATTAGTAATATCGAAGATTTATTCCAGAGGGGAGTATTGGGTGCTTAACTTAGGTCTTGCCTACAGGATCAGTGATGTTTGGAGAAAATAGAGTTACCTGTTAATACATCACTTGTTAGATAATCAGTATTTGTTACTTTATTTTTATTTATAGGCTTCCCGGGAAGCCTTTTTTATTCCTGAAGATTTTGAAAACTCCGGACATTATAAATTTTAGCATTCTTCAAACATTCTACTCCAGTAATGGTTTTGAACTATATCCAAAATAAAAACTTTTATTGGGTTTTGTTGATAAGATTATTGGATACATTAAATGATTTTTCAGATTCCCTTATAACAACCAAATTCTTGATGTTATGGACAACCGGAAACTGCTAAAAAAATGAAAAAGAAAATTGCCATAATAGGTTCAGGATTTTCCGGTATTTCGGCAGCAGCCTATACTGCTCAGGCAGAGAACGAAGTGCAGGTGTTTGAAATGAATGATACTCCCGGGGGGCGTGCAAGACAGTTTGTAACAGAAAATGGTTATGTCTTTGATATGGGGCCAAGCTGGTACTGGATGCCGGATATTATTGAGGACTTCTTTCATGATTTTGGCTATAAATCCAGTGACTTCTATCAATTGGTTTCTCTCGATCCACAGTTTGAAATGATTTTTTCAGATGGAAGTTTATCTGTTCCGAAGTCTTATGAAGAACTTAGGAAAATGGTTGAACATCTGGAGCCGGGAGTCGGAACAAGGTTAGATATTTTTATGAAATCAGCCAAATATAAGTATGAGACAGGAATGCAGGATTTTGTGCATAAGCCTTGCCATAGCTGGTGGGAATTTATGTCTCCAAAGATTGCAGGGAGTGCTTTAAAACTGGATCTGCTTTCAAGCTTCAGAAGTTATGTGTCAAGATATTTTACTCATCCTAAACTTAGAATGTTAATGGAGTTTCCGGTAATATTTCTGGGAGCATCTCCGAAGAATATTCCAGCTCTATATAGCATGATGAATTATGGGGGCTATGTATTGGGTACCTGGTATCCGATGGGAGGATTTTATGAGTTGGTTAAAGCTATGAAATATGTAGCAGAAGCCCAAGGTGCTATATTCCATTTTAATCAAAAGGTAGAAAAGATTATTATAGAAGAAAACCGTGCAGTTGCTATTCAGGTAAATGGCCAGACACTGGAGTTTGATGCCGTTATTGCTTCTTCTGATTATCACCATACGGAAACTTTACTGGAAGAGCATCAGCGCAACTATAAAGAAGAATATTGGCAAACCAGGACGTTTGCACCTTCCTGTTTGGTTTATTATTTAGGAATTAAAGGAAAAATTTCAAACCTAAAGCATCATACTTTGTTTTTTGAAAATGATCTGGATGCTCACATCGATTCGATATATGAGAAAAAGCAATGGCCCCGAAATCCTTTGTTTTATGCCTGTTGCCCGTCTCAAACAGATCCGACGGTTGCACCGGAGGGACACGAAAATCTTTTTCTGCTTATGCCATTGGCAATAGATATAAAAGATGATGAGCCTACCCGTGAAGCCTATTTGAAGGAAATGATTCAACGTATAGAAAAGCATACCGGAGAGAAAGATTTATTTTCAAGAATAGATTATAAAAAGAGTTATTGTGTAAGTGATTTTAAGAGGGATTACAATGCTTATAAAGGTAATGCTTACGGACTTGCCAATACACTTTCTCAAACAGCAGTATGGAAGCCGTCTATTCGCAATAAACACATTAATAACCTGTATTATACCGGGCAGCTTACCGTACCCGGCCCAGGGGTTCCGCCATCCATTATATCAGGAAAAATTGTAGCTAAAGAGATTAATCAACTTAAGATAACCGACTATGAAAAAACTGTTTGATGAACTGTCATACGAGGTGAGTAAAGCCGTAACAAAAAAGTACAGTACCAGTTTCTCTTTGGGCATATTGGCGTTACATCCTTCTATTCGGCCGGCAATTTATGCCATTTATGGTTTTGTAAGGCTGGCAGATGAAATTGTCGATAGTTTTCATGATTACGAAAAACAGGTGTTGTTGGAACGGCTTAAGGAGCAAACCATTCAGGCTTTGAATGAAGGCATTTCTCTCAACCCTATTTTACAATCCTTTCAGGAAGCAGTACATCGGTATAGTATAGATCAAAGTCTTATTCATCAGTTTTTACATAGTATGGCGATGGATTTGACACCTGTAGAGTATAATCCCGATTTATATAAAGAATATATTCTTGGCTCTGCTGAAGTAGTGGGGTTGATGTGTCTGAAAATATTTACTATGGGCGATAGGGAAAAGTATGAGAAATTAAAACCTTATGCCATGAAATTAGGCTCTGCTTTTCAGAAAGTGAACTTTCTGAGAGACCTGAAGAATGATTATCAATTGTTGGGACGTACTTACTTTCCCAACATTGAAATGAGTCATTTTGATAATGATGTTAAATGCAGGATCGAGCATGAAATTCAAGCCGAGTTTAATGAAGCATTGGAAGGAATAAAGCAGCTTCCTGGTAGCTCAAAATTAGGAGTTTATCTTGCGTACAAATATTATTTGTCTTTATTCAAAAAAATCAGAAATACACCGGCGGAAAAAATATTAAAAGGAAGGGTGCGTATTCCCAATGGACAAAAGCTGTCTTTAGCGATGAGTAGTTATGTGCAATATAAAATGGCAATAGTATGATTGCCGGTGAAAATCTGGAAAGTTTATGAATCTGTTGGTTGTGTTAATTGTGTTTGTCTTGATGGAAGGTATTACCTGGATGGTACATAAATATGTTATGCATGGTTTTCTTTGGGTGTTGCATCGTGACCATCATGATCATAGTTCAAAAGGGGCATTGGAGAGGAATGACTATTTCTTCATCATCTTTGCTGTTCCGGCGGTGATATTAATGTATATAGGGGCTTTCAAAAATTATAATTATCTATACTATATTGGATTGGGTATTACGCTTTATGGAATGGTTTATTTTTTTGTACATGATATTTTTATTCATCAGAGGATAAAAATATTGAGTAATACGAAGAATCCTTACTTACTGGCGATCAGAAGAGCCCACAAACAGCATCATAAATACACCGGCAGGGTAGAAGGGGAGTGTTATGGTTTTTTGTGGGTACCGGTAAAGTATTTTAAAATGTATTTTGATTTGGGAAAGAAATGATGCCTTATACCTATTTGCTGATCAATTTTTTGACGATTATCATCTGCTTTGTTTTTTCATTTGATAAGAGAATTCAGTTTCACAGGAAGTTTGTTCCTTACCTGAAAGCTGCTACGCTTGTTGCCATACCCTATATTGTTTGGGATGTTTTATTTACAGTTAAGGGCGTATGGTGGTTCAATACCGATTATACTATTGGAATACAATATTGGGGCTTGCCATTAGAAGAGTGGTTGTTTTTTCTTTGTATTCCGTTTTCCTGTGTATTTACGTATTTCTGTTTAAATAAATTTTTCAATCTTGATTGGGCCAATCAGTATAATAGAGTAATAGCCATGGTAACTGTTATTGGTTGTTTGACGGTTGCAATTGTATTTCAGGACAGGATATATCCATTTGTAACGGCGTTAGTAGCGGCAGGCACTATTGGGTATTTATATTTTATAGCACGTGTGAAATGGATAGGTAAAGCCTCCTTAGTATTTTTGATATTGATGGCCGGATTCTTCCCGGTAAACGGAGTGCTGACAGGTACAGGACTTGAGGCTCCTATCGTAAATTATAATCCGGATGAAATACTGAATATAAGAATGTTCACGATTCCCGTTGAAGATGCCGTATATGGTTATGCACAGTTTATGC
>DATCKK010000664.1:0-2471 GCA_036562325.1 Cytophagaceae bacterium
AAATTGATGTTGTCGTAGCTGTATGTTAAGGTGTCGTTCAGAATTTCCCCCAGCATCTTAATAGGTTGTACGGCAAAACCTATGTTAAACTTCAGTTTCTTCGGAAGGTTATATTGGTAAGTAATGCCCATCTTATTGGTGAAATATTGATAACCATAATCTACCGTCAAAGAGTCAATAATTCCTCGAGGTTGATTATTAATCCAGTTGTATGTATATCGGCTAGCGTCAATTCTGTTGTGTTCGAATTCATACTTGAATTCAAACAATCCATTATTCAGAAAAGGTTCTACATAAGACATCATCAGATTTTTGGAATCGTTATAATTTTTCATATCCACAAACTGATGATTTAGCTCCATCACCGTATCTAATGACATCTGATAAGCTACCGTATATTCCTCGTCAACGTACTCTCTGTCGGTAAGTTTGTGGGCACGTAAGCCCATCTTACCCACAAACTTCCGATTCTTGTTCTCGAAATTCTTCACAAAGGTCATTTCGACATTTCCCATAGGAAGAACCTGTTTGGTAGAGTCTGTATTGTTACCTTTATTTTGTAAGAATGAGTTACTCAATTCTGTTTTTCGCTCATTCATATAGGATTTATTATGTAAAGTGAAGTTACCTTCTATTTTCAGCAAGTCCTCATTCTCAAATTTTTTATCCAGCAAAAACCTGAGATTATGATTATAGTCGTTTTGTATGATATCAAAATCTTCTGTCTTAGTGATGGTATTGCCTGTATAGGCTGACTTCATGTTTGAAAAACCTGTAACCTGACTATTCTTATGTATAAAATTATAAGCTCCACTTAGTCTGGTCCGGGAATTAATTTTTTTGACCCAGTTAGTTCCTATGGAGTAAGTCGTATTGATGCCGTCCGTAGGATCAATATATTCATCAATATCAAAAGATTTAGTATTGCGGCTCCCTCCCATAATATCGCCGAAAGAAAATAAATTCGTATTGGTATTATTGATAGATCCAAGGATAGACATCTCGTTACCATCGTCAAATCTGTTGATGCCGAAGCTTCCTAGGTAGCGTTGGTTGGTTCCTGCTCCAAAAGTGAGCTGTCCAAAATGGAATATTTTACGGTCTTCTTTTAGGTTTATGTTCAATATTTTCTCGGTGGCCTGATTGTCCACAATGCCGTTGTCGGTGGCATCATTCTCATTGCGAACTTCTATAAGTTGAATATTGTTGATATAATCCACCGGAAGGTTTTTTGTCGCCGTAAGTACGTCTCCACCAAAAAAATCATTATTATTTACCCTAACCCTCCGTATATGGGTACCATTAAAATATACAGATCCGTCGCGCAACACCTGAAAGCCGGGGAGTTTCTTAAGACCATCTTCCAGAAGGGCGTGCTTACCGAACGTAAACGCTCCCATATTATACTGAATCGTATCTCCATTGACCACAATAGGAATTACCTTGGTCACTGTGACATCTTCTATGATAAAAGCTGCCCTACTCAATATTACATTGGGAAGTTTATTGTTGATTAAATCTTTACGTGTAAAGAAAAACTCTTCATAGGCATACCCTAAGATCGAAAACCCTAAATGAATGGTATAGGTTTCCCTTGGAAGAGTAAAGCTGTAAATCCCCCTACCGTTGGTGATAGCAAACAGCGTGTCTTTAGGTGTATAAAGACGTACGTTTACATCTTTAATAGGATAGCCCGCAGTATCCAAGACCACCCCGCTGAAGTGTTCCTGTCCAAAAACTATTTGAGTTGTAATACATACAACCAGCATAAAAAAACACCCTGTCTTTGTTAATAAACTTCGCACAACTCAAACTAGCTTATACAGCAATCAAGATAATAAATATTGTAGATTCAAAAAATTACACCGGCAACTTTTACCCTATATTTAACGTAAAATAATAAGTATTAGTATAAAAAAAGCGAGATATAAAAGTTTATATCTCGCTTCGCTATTAATTATTAGCTTTCTTTCTTATTCTCCATCGAAAGAAACTTTCACCAAATGTCTGTCAATTTCCCAACGGCCGGTACCCTCTTCACCGATAACGTCAAACAATTCCAAGATGCGTCTTGCAACATACTCTTCTTCCACTTGCTCCTCTAAGAACCATTGTAAGAAGTTAAAAGTAACATAGTCCTTTGCCTTCACACAGGTGTCAGCAATTTTGTTGAACTGTTCAGTTACAAACATCTCTTGCTCTAATGTCTGCTCGAAAACACCTCTGAACGACTCAAATTCCGAAGGAATATTAGTTATCTCCGGTGAAATAGGTTTACCTCCGCGGCTGCTGATATAATGAAAAAGCTTCAACATATGCTGACGCTCTTCATCCGACTGCTTCGCAAAGAATTTTGCCGCATTGTCCAACCCTTGATCTTCACACCATGCCGACATAGAAAGGTATAGTGCCGAAGAATGCGCTTCTACTTTAATCTGTGCGTTCAATATTTTTTCGATCTCTTCTGATCA
>DATCKK010000673.1:0-3845 GCA_036562325.1 Cytophagaceae bacterium
GGTGTCTTGTATGATGTTTTTAGAAAGAAGGGTAAACTCTTCTTCTTTATGATTGGCCATATAGACCTTATAGCCTAAGAGGTCTTCATCCTTACCTTTTTTCCATTTAAGGTTAAGTACACCGGATGAAGAAATTTCAGCTATTATGCCTGTTGGTTTCTCAGGCGGAATACTGTCTATTAGCTGTCCCAGGGCAGGAAATGACATCAATGAATTATTTTCAACACCTTTGGCTCTTAAAATGTAATAATTTACTCTGTTGGGTTTGCTGTCTCTGAAATTTCTTCCGATAGAGGGTGTGGAACCAATTACTGTATAATCGCCATTGGCTTTATCGGACCGGAGTATTTCAAATTCTTTTAACTTATGGTTATATTCTTGCGGATATTGCCAGTATAATACTATACTTCCATCTTTTTCATTTTTTACTGAACTGATTGTTGGGGTAATATATTCTGGCAAACTAATACCCATTCCCTCTATGGCTTCCGAAGGAGCACTGATTTCCTCAAAAATAGTAATGCCTCTTACTCTGTAAAGGTATTTTTTATTGTTTTCAGGTAGGGAATCAATTCGATAGAAATTTTCACTGGAACGCTTTATGGAAGATGCTACATTGGCTATAGGCAGGCCGTTAACCTGTTGAAAAGTGATTCCGTTATCGGAAGACCTTTCTATAATATAAGTACTGTATATATTTTCAAAATAAGTTTTATTCCAGCTTAACAAAACGGTTTTGTCAGAAAACTCGGCTTTTAGTCCCATTGGTTTAGGCAATGGATAATTTTCATTGGTTCCGATTACTACAGTTCCGGTATCTATGGTAAAAGTTGTTGCATTAGGTGAATATACTTTATAAACATAGGTTTCTCCTTTTGCCACATTTTTATCCGTAAATTTAAGTCCGCTTGCTTCTGCTACTTTTAAAGACTGATCGGCGGCGAACAAGGCAAAAGAAAATCGGCTCTCCAATTCCTGTGCTTTGTTAAGCATATGCATTCCCCCTTGTTGTTGGTCTTCCACTAAAAAGCTATTTCCATAAATAGCCTGTGCAGCAATCGCAGCGTTACTGTTTTCCTGTACAAGACTACTCCATTCCTGTAGAGGCCAGGGCTTAATCGGTTCGCTTGTCAGTACAGTTTTTAAAGGAAGGCTATTTTTTACAGGCTTACCGTTTTTCGTAATCTGATACCTTTCAATAATAAATCCATTCTTATTGCACAAACTCCATGATGCAGGTGTTGTAGTAGCCCATCTTAAAGTAATTGAATCGCCATAAGATCTAGCAACAATCTTTATTTCTGCATTTCCATATTCCTGGGAGAATGAATATAGTGGAGAAAGAAAAATCATCACAAAAAGGAATATTTTAATTTTATTATTCATGCCATTTAAAATGAATATATGCCTTTGTTATTGAATCAAGCCCATGGTTCCAATTGTCAACATAAAAACTATCCGGATACCTATGTCTGGTATTACTTCCAACTATGTCTTTTGGATGTAAAAAAAAATTGTTATATGACTGATTAGACTCTAAACTAATATCGGAAAGATTAATGTGAATAGGATTTACATTATTTAATTTAAATGAGTTGTTAAATGTAAAAGTAACAGGTAGGGCTTCTTTTGTTACATTACTTAAATGAAAGGACTTTCCATTAAATGAAGTATCATTAGTTATATGATCGACGGCCAATATAAAAGGATCAAACGATTCTCGATATTTTAAAGTAAGTATATCAGAAAAGACAATTTTGGTAATCTCAAAGCTTTTATATGGAGGTAAGATAGTGATGGTCTTTGTGAGTTCTTTTAATTGTCCATCCACATTTACTTTATAATAAAACTTATAAGTTCCACCTTCATTAAAAGTATATGTATCTTGATCTATATAGGTTCCGGATTTTACTAAACTATCATTAAGATAAAGTTCCATATACCTTTCTGTATTTACTTGACCTAAAGTATATGGTCTTATATATAAAGATATTGGTGCTCTAAAATTGGAAGTTCCATTGTAGAAATCTTCAAATGTAATATCAAGTGTATATTGATGTGGTGGGATTGGCTCATCCTGATACCTGTTTTTGCAAGAATAAATTGATATTATAGTAATAGCAGCAATGATAAATTTTAACTTTAGGATAGATTTCATTGATTTTTTATAACTAATTTATAGGTTGATGTTACTTTATTTATGCCCGGCAACAGATACCCTGCTTCCACTTCATACTTTCCACTTGTTACGGGGGGAAAGGAAGTGTACAAAAGATTGTAGGCTGCTCCCGTCGGATATCCTTTGGGTGTTATTAAATAGGATGCTTTCTGTTTAAGGTCTGCATAATCCTGATACATCCAAAATGATAGCTTGTAAACCATCGTGGAGTAGGTAGCAACGGGCGAAGCGTAACCGGTAGCTATTTCAGTTTCGGTTAACAGTTTCTCGTTATTTTCCTGTCGGATGTCAATTGCCCTGACAGGAGGTAGTCCCAATTGATTAATATCTCTGTTTGTTATGGTGATATTTCCATTTAAAGGATATTCTCTATAAACTAATGGATACACTTTTCTTTCATACCATGAATTATTTAATTTTGCTTCAAACTGAATCAATGGCTTGATAAATTCATCGCCTGAAATTTCATACTTGTCAAACATTTCATCTCCGGAGAAACTAATTCCCTGTTCATACAAACCTACATATTCAATGATCGGTACCAGCCAGCCTTCGCTTTTCTCAATAGAATTCATCTTTTCAATGAAACTGCTATACTTGCTTGTTTTGAAACCTGCGGAGTAAAATACTTTTTCTTCCAGTGTTACATAATTACCCTCTATCTCTTTGCTCTCTACAATCACCGATCCATCTTCCGTCAGGTCATTATCTACATTCTTTACATTAGCATCTACCATTGCATTTTCTTCTGCAGGTATATTCACTAACTCAAATAAATAGATCTTATCATTTTCAAGTGAGTGAGGAATACTGAATTGAACAGTATTTTCTGAAGTATTATAAGTGATATCAGTAATACTTCCGGTGGTATTCCCTGCTAATACAAATCTTCCTTTCCTTCTCCATTTTGAATCTGCCACAAATAAATCATCCTGTCCCTTTTTCAGTTGTATATAACCATTGGAATATTCGTTTTTATGAAAATGGAACTGGTTAATGGCTGGATAGGAATATTGAACATTGGAAACAGGTATAAAGTCAGGAGCTTCGCCTGTTGTGAAACTGGTTTCAGAAATTTCTTCTGCTGGTTTTCCATTGACCAAAACCGGCTTCCATTGACCGTTTACTTTTTCTTCAAAATATACTCTCACAGTGGCTTTAACCGTTGAATTGGCAGGTAATATGTCTGTGGAATTAAAAGCTGCTACATCCATAGCTTCGTTCCATGTAATGGTTCCGGGTATTTCCGTTGATCCTTGTGTTAGTTTAAAATCTCCCAATTTAACCCTGAAAGATTTTATCTGGCCATCTAAATCTTCCAGTTCCATTACCTTGTCTACTTCTAAAGTAAATGCGGCTTGAGGGTTGCTGAATACATTCACTTTAGTTTCGCCGGTTCTTGGGGTTACTTCCGATATTACCTTTATTCCACTAACTACGCTGCCTCCGACTATTTCACATTCTTCTCCGATGGTTAGCTTAAAATTACAATTCCCTTTAACTTTGCCGTTAAATATGGAGTAATACCCTCCGACATGGCCTGCCAAAAAGGTAGGATTGGGGAGTTTTGCCTGAAGCACAACTGCTGCGCCCAATTCCATAATTTTGAAATCACCCTGTACTATTGGCAAATCTACCTTAATTCCAATTTCACCTTGAATATAAG
>DATCKK010000675.1:0-1912 GCA_036562325.1 Cytophagaceae bacterium
TAATTCTTATATCTTTTTAAAAATTTCTCTAGCCTGACAAATTCGTCATCATTCATCACATTAGGATGATAGCAAAATGTCACTGTTTTAAATGGAAGCTTTCTTACTCGTCCAGATTGTTGCGGTACAAATGTAAAACCAAATTGCGAATATACATCATTGGCTATCGTATCTGATATTATACGAATGTTACTGCATTCCTTTAGTGCTATTAATGTATTTTCATCAAAAGTGTGCGACGGGGCGAAGAACACTTGTGGATCAATACCATGCTCCCGCATGATCAAAACTCCCTTTGATATTTTCGCCTTCTGAACTTCCAACGGCTCACCTGCAAACTCAGACCTTCTGTTAACAGGATTCATACCTCCGCGCTCTGTACGGTATACATGATTATAGCCATGCATCGCTATTATCCATCCTTTAGAAATCCATGAAACAACACGTTTCCAAAACTCAGTATCTTTTTCATATTGATTCATCATAGGGTCTTCACAGTGCGGAATGACTCCAACAAGCGGTTTAACACCATATTTATCCAAGATCTGTTCCATTTGATCCCACTTTTTAACATCACGTTTTTCGCAGGCGTCATCCAATCTTATGATATACTTCTCCATTTCAATAATCCTTATATATCTTTTTGTAGAACTCTGTAAGGAAATTCACTGACTTACTGATATCAAATCCTGAAGATTTTATCGCTTGTGATACATCATGCCGCTCAAGTGGTGATAATGCCAAATCTGCCCATTTAGATACATCATCAATAGATAACCTATGTATTAAGTTGGAAATATCCGCATCTGTAGTTATTCTATCCGATACCAGACATGGTAAACCAGCAGCCTGTGCTTCAACCAAAGTGACCGGTAACCCTTCCCATAAGGAAGGAAACAAAAAAACATCCATCGCTTGCATTAAGTTAGGAACATCGCTTCTCGTACCAGTAAGAATTACCGAATTATCAAGTCCCAGTTGGTGTATCCTGTTTTCAATTACTGAACGAAGATATCCATCTCCAACAAGCATTAGAACAGTATTGCCGTTTCTGCGATGGATCTCACTAAAAACATCAAGCAGAAACATATGATTCTTTGACTCATGAAAACGTCCCACATTGCCAAACACTATCTTACCTTCCACACCGAGCTGCTTTCTGTAATCATTCCGTACATTTTCGTTTAATGAGAATTTCTTTACATCAACAGCATTAGGAATTATCATATATTTGCCTCTACGAAGGTAAGCTTTCCCGAAAAGCCATTCTCCAGCTTCTTTTGAGCAGGCAACCAAATAATCAGCCTGATAACGTAATGGATATTGGAGTATTTTTTTTGCCAAAGATTTAAAGCCTTTCCCGTTCGACGTACTGTGGCTATGTATAATCGTTTTCAATCCATGTTTTTTTGCAACTGGTATATATAATGATGCACAACTTCGAATGTGTGAATGAAGAATTCTATATTCTTTATGCTCCCTAAAAAACGTCTCCCACCATAATTTATATTGAAATATATTGTGACCTTTGAATTTCGGGCAAACATATATTTTGCCGCCCAATTGCTCTATTTCATCATTAAACTCACCTTTTTTCTCGGAATGCACGATAAAATCAAACTGGATTATACTTCTGTCGACAGCCCTGTAAAGGTTCATTACCATCGACTCAGCTCCTCCTCGGTTCATTGCATTCAGTATATGTAACACACGAATTGGGTACATTATTTCAGATTCTCCCTATACCACCCAATAGTCTCATTCAAACCACGCTCAAAATTGTATTCAGGTTCATAACCAAGTAACTGTTTAGCTTTGGATATATCCGCATTCGAATGCTTTATATCTCCCTTACGTTCCGGGCCAAAATTAGGCTCAACATTTTTATTTAATGCCTTTGTCAGAGTGTAAT
>DATCKK010000676.1:0-14350 GCA_036562325.1 Cytophagaceae bacterium
GCTATGAAGAGGAGCATTACGATATATCTATGAAGATAGGTGAACTTGTGTTATTCCCTGCGGTGCGTAAAGCAACCGATGATACAATTATTGCTGCACCTGGAACAAGTTGCCGTCATCAGATTAAAGATGGTACGGGCAAAAAAGCGAAGCATCCGGTAGAAATATTATGGGAGATGCTGAAGTAATAACTTCAGCATCTTGTTTTATACGCTCTATTTTTAAAGCTTTGGAGGTAAGTTGAGGGGTGTTTGTTTGGTCTGTTCCTTTAATTTTTTAAATACTCGTAATGCTTAAGTAAAAGCGCTCCTTTTATTTATACCAATTTCTTCTATTTTTTAATGAGATCTTATTCTGTTATATTCAAGCTTGACTAAGATTTAAAATGCTTTTCAGCATTTGATTTTTTTGATCAGTAAAAAAGTAGCTTAACTATAATATTGCATAGAAGATAGTTTAAAATATTTTATATTAATTCCTCCGAAACCGATGACAATTGACCAGGCCATAATCGAACTCAAATCCCTCTCCGTTCCTGAAAACCTCGAAGGTATGGCCCGGTTTGGCATTAATACAGAGAAAGCATTGGCTGTCCGAATTCCTGAGCTACGAAAGCTTGCACGAAATATAAAGAAGGACCATGCATTGGCATTACAGTTATGGGAAACAGAGATTCATGAAGCAAGAATCCTCGCTGCGTACATAGCCGACCCTAAACAAGTTACAGAAGAATTGATGGAGCAGTGGGCCTCTGACTTTTACTCCTGGGATTTGTGCGATCAGGTATGTGGAAACTTATTTGATCGAATACCTATTGCTTTTAGTAAGGCAAAAGAGTGGTCCGGGAGAGAGAAAGAATATGTTAAACGCGCAGGGTTTGTGTTAATGGCATCGCTGGCTGTGCATAATAAGGAAGCTAAAGATGCTCAATTTACTTCCTTCTTTCCATTTATTGTAGAAGGGGCAACGGATGAAAGGAATTTTGTAAAGAAAGCGGTAAACTGGGCTTTAAGGCAAATAGGTAAAAGAAATGCTTTTCTGGGTGAAAAAGCTATAGCACTGTCAGAAAAACTACTTACTATTAACTCCAGATCTGCCAGATGGATAGCGAAAGACGCTCTAAGAGAGTTAAAATCAAAATATAAATAAGATGTCTACACTTGCCAAAGCTATTTCAATTGCAGTTAAAGCACATGAAGGCCAAAAAGATAAACATGGTGCTCCTTATATTTTGCATGTACTGAGTGTAATGCAAAAAGGGAGAACCGAAGCAGAAAAAATATGCGGTGCGCTTCACGATGTAGTGGAGGATACCGATTGGACCTTTGAACAGCTACAGAAGGAAGGCTTTTCAACTCAAATTATTGAAGCATTGAAATGTGTAACAAAAAAATCAGAGGATGAGGATTACGATGCTTTTATAGAAAGGACTTTAACGAATCCTTTAGCAGTAAGGGTTAAATTAAATGATCTGGAAGACAATATGGATATACGCAGGATACCCGTTATTACTGAAAAAGATACCGAACGATTGAATAAATATTTGAGAGCTTACCGGAAGATTCAACAATACTTGGCCGATCAAAATCTGTAATATGTTGAATGCTATGTAGATGTTGACAGCATAACTCTAATTTTTATTCATCGTAATTAATCTCAGCATAAACCCATTCTTATATTTTATGGAAGCAATTGTAAATTTCATTTCAAGTTATTTTTGGCCGATACTGGTGGTTGCTTTGGTCTTGATTATTGCTATTAAAGACATCTTTTTTAACAGGAGGCACACCATCAAACACAACTTCCCTGTTGTGGGCCATATCAGATATATGCTGGAAAAAATTGGCCCGGAACTGCGGCAATACATTGTTTCCAATAACAGGGAGGAGTTGCCATTCAATAGGAGCCAGCGTTCCTGGATATATGCCTCCTCAAAAAGGGAAAACAACTATCAGGGGTTTGGTACCGACCAGGATCAATATAGTCCCGGCCATGTGTTTATCAATCCTGCCATGTTTAGTTATAAAGTAGAAGAAGGGCATCCCAATTATGAAGATCCTTCATTTATTCCTTGTGCGAAAGTGATGGGGCTTTATAACCAGAGAAGACGTCCATACAGGCCATATTCCATTGTAAATATTTCTGCGATGAGTTATGGGTCTTTATCCGCCAGAGCTATGGACTCTTTAAACAAAGGAGCATTAAAAGCGGGATGTTATCACAATACCGGAGAAGGAGGATTATCTCCTTATCACTCCAATGGAGCGGATGTCATGTTTCAGTTTGGTACAGGATATTTTGGAGTAAGAGATGAAGCCGGAAATTTTTCTTTTGAAAAGATGAAAGATTTGGTAGATAAAAATCCCTTTATCCGCAGTATTGAAATAAAACTTTCACAAGGAGCTAAACCGGGTAAAGGAGGAGTTTTGCCTGCTGCTAAAATAACTCCTGAAATTGCAGCTATCAGACAAATACCTTTAGGCCAGGATGTATTATCTCCAACTTATCACAAAGCATTCAGTAACGTATCCGAAATGCTGGATTTTATTGAAAAACTGGCAGAGATAACCGGGCTTCCGGTAGGTATCAAATCCGCAGTGGGTAAAATGGAAATGTGGGAAGAGTTGGCAGATTTGATGGTTAAAACCAATAGAGGGCCGGACTTTATTTCCATTGATGGAGGGGAAGGGGGAACAGGGGCAGCGCCTCCTGCTTTTGCTGACCATGTATCCCTTCCATTTGTTTATGCATTCTCTAATGTATATAAAGTATTCGCTAAGAGGAATATCACAGACAGAATAGTATTTATTGCCAGTGGAAAATTAGGCTTCCCTGCAAAAACCTTAATGGCTATGGCTATGGGGGCAGATCTGATCCATATCGCCAGAGAAGCCATGATGTCTATTGGCTGTATACAGGCGCAGGTTTGTCAGACCAACCGATGTCCTGCTGGAATTGCGACTCAAAGTAAGTGGTTGCAAAATGGTATAGATGTAACTTTAAAATCCGAAAGATTTTATAATTATGTTAAAACCTTAAGAAAAGAGGTACTTGAAATTACACATGCATGTGGTTACGAACACCCATGTCAGATGACAATGCGCGACGTAGATGTAAGTATGGGAGATAACAACCTTACCCAGCCATTAAGAGATACTTATAAATACGATAAGGTGCCCGTACCATTTGAAGGAGTAAAAGCTTTGAAAGAGTGTGAGTTTATTGGCGGGCCATTGACCGGTAAAAATAAGAGAAAAGCTGTATTAGTGTAATATCCTAAAATGTCGTTTAGTAAATCTCTTTTAAATTTAAAGAGTTTGCTAAACGACATTTATTAAATACCAGACACCAAAATCCAAATCCCCAAAACGTTTAAATTATTTATTCTGAACCTGGGATATTTTCTTTTCTTTCAAACGCTCTCATTTATATCTTTAGATTGTGAAATTTTTCCTGTTAAAACTTTTCAAATACTTCCGTGTTAGTTCAGTCATAGATATAATTTTCATAAAACCTCCGTTAGGTTGAAATAAAGAAATGTAATGCCACTAAGTAAAAATCATCTAAAAAGTGATTTTTATTTTTTAAATTTGGATTTATTGCAGGTTAAATAGACTATCTTTTAATAAATGAAAACAAACAGGTTATTTATACCTTTTCTGATAGGTGTGTTATCATTATGTTCTTCATTGTTATTGGCACAACCGGGAACTGGTACAAGAGAATATTCAGGCTTTTTTGACTCCTATTATTATCGTGGGCCATTAAGTTTTACCTTAGGTGGAGGTATTACTGCCTATAAAGGCGATTTGGGAAAAGGCCTCGAGGCTTCCAAAATTCAGCCAATATTTGGGCTTGGAGCCAACTATAAACTCTGGCCAAGGATGATGTTTGGGGCGGAAATTTCGTTTGGTAAACTGGCAGGAGATAAGGATTTTGACAGCACCAGAAACCTTGCGTTCGAAACCAAACTTACTCAATTAGATTTATACACTCGTTTTTATTTGGTCGATGATATCACAAGAATCGCGAGAGACCGAAGAAAACATCCGAAACTTGTGAAACCTTATATCACTACCGGACTTACCTTTCTTCGATACAAAGTAGATTCCTATTATACAACGCCTCCTACTGTGGATCAGGAAAGAGAGACCGCAAAAAATCCGGGAGTATCAATCGCGGTTCCAGTTGGTTTAGGTGCATCTTTTTTTATTACACACAGAGTTAGTATCACTACTGATATTGCTTATAGAATAACATTTACAGACTTCCTTGATGGAATAAGTGAAAGAGGAAACCCGGATAAAAAAGATGGTTATGGTGTGTTTTCTGTAAAACTTCAGTATTCGCCAACCGCACCAAAGAAAAAGAAAAAGAAAAAACTATCCCCTCCTGACCCAAATGAAGGTGGTGGACAGTCAGACCCTGACTTCTTAAAGAAACATCCTCAACATCAGAAGCGAGAGCAACCTACCAAGAATTATGGTAACTATGACTATGGTGATGAGGAAGATATGGATGACCAGCAGGATGATGGAAGCTGGGATGAAGAGTACCAGGAAGAAAATCAGGGCCAGCCCAATAATCAGAAGCAGCAAGAGGAAGATAGCTGGGAAGATGATGGCTGGTAGAATTTAACAGTATATTATGTAAGATATTTTTCAGGAAGCCTGTTCATACTTTTGAACAGGCTTCCTTTTTTTTAGTTATTATTCAAGGGCTTATTAAATAGGCGGCATAATAGGAATCTTTTTTCCTGAAAAAGAAGTATAACACCCCTATTTAACTCTCCTTCAAATATTTTCAGAAATACTACACTGCAAATTTTTGAAAAAAGGTATGCATGCATAACATTTTTTTATATCTTTCGTTTTATCTGGAAAATGGAACACATGAGACCACAGGCAAAGAAAACGGTATGCTTTAACATTAAAGCTTCATGGCACGCCATTTCCAGGTTATACAATGAACAAGCTGTTAAATATGGACTTACTACTTCGGTGGGATATGTTCTTTTAAATATAGATTCCCGAGAAGGGACTCCTGCCACCAAGATTGGCCCCTTATTAGGAATGGAATCACGAAGTATGACCCGGATGCTTAAAAGTATGGAACAAGATGGCTTAATCTATAAAGTGTCCGATGCGAACGACAAAAGGCTGGTCAAAATATTTCTTACAGAGAAAGGAAAAGAGAAAAGAGAAATCGCCAAAAAAGTGGTAAAGAGATTTAATCAGTTGGTAAAGGAGGAATTAGGCGAAGAAAAACTGGAGACTTTCTTTGAAGTCATAGAAAAAATAAATAGTATAATAGCAAGAAAAAATATTTACTAAACACTTTTTATTCGGTAAAATACATGAAAAGAAGGATTAAAAAAGTAGCTGTATTGGGTTCAGGGGTGATGGGGTCAAGAATCGCTTGTCATTTCGCCAATATCGGCGCCCAGGTTCTGCTGCTGGATATAGTTCCGAAAGAGCCTAATGATGCTGAAAAAGCTAAAGGCCTTACCCTGGAAAGCAAAGCTGTAAGAAACCGGATTGTAAATGAGGCATTGCAGTTCGCCATCAAATCCAATCCTGCACCACTGTATGATAAGTCCTTTGAAAAAAGGATAAAAACAGGAAACTTTGATGATAACCTGAAAGAAATCGGAGAGTATGACTGGGTAATTGAAGTGGTGGTAGAAAATCTGGATGTGAAAAAATCGGTTTTTGAAAAGGTAGAACAATTCAGAAAACCGGGAACACTGATTACATCCAATACTTCCGGTATTCCTATTCATCTTATGGCTGAAGGCCGAAGTGAAGACTTCCAGAAGCATTTCTGTGGAACACACTTTTTCAATCCTCCCAGATATTTAAAACTACTTGAAATAATTCCTACTCCTAAAACAGATCCAGAGGTCATTAGTTTCTTAATGCATTACGGAGATCTTTATTTGGGTAAGACCACTGTATTGTGTAAGGACACTCCTGCTTTCATCGCCAACCGCGTTGGTATATTCAGTATCATGCAGGTAGTGAAAGCAATGCAGGAGCTAGGATTGAGCATAGATGAAGTAGATAAACTTACAGGCCCGGTAATCGGAAGGCCAAAGTCTGCAACCTTCAGAACTGCTGACGTAGTAGGTTTGGATACACTTACTAAAGTTTCTTCTAACCTTTACAAAGGCTTGCAGAATGATGAGTCCAAAGACATTTTCAATCTTCCTGACTTTGTTAAAACCATGGAAGAGAACAAATGGCTGGGAGATAAGAGTGGACAAGGGTTTTATAAAAAGACTAAGAATAAAGACGGTAAAACCGAAATCCTTTCCCTTGATTTGAAAACAATGGAATATGTTCCTCAGCAGAAAGTAAAATTTGCCACTCTGGAACAAACCAAAGCAATTGACAATCTCAAGGATCGATACAAAGTATTACTTGCCGGACAAGATAAAGCGGGAGAATTTTACAGAAAGACATTCTCTGCGATCTTTAAATATGTATCCAACCGTATACCTGAAATTGCGGATGAATTGTATAAAATCGACCAGGGAATGGAAGCCGGCTTCGGATGGGAAAATGGTCCGTTCGTAACCTGGGATGCACTGGGAGTTGAGCGTGGATTAAAAATTATGGAAGGGCTGGGAGAAAAGCCCGCTCAGTGGGTGTACGATATGTTGGAGTCCGGTGCTAAGTCATTCTATAAAGTAGAAGATGGCCAAAAGAAATATTGGGACATACCTTCCAAATCCTACAAAGTAATACCAGGAACGGAAAGCTTCATATTGCTGGAAAATCTGAAAGCCGCTAATAAAGTAGTTTGGAAAAATGCCGGTGCCACTGTGTATGATATTGGTGATGGTGTTCTAAATCTTGAATTCCATTCAAAAATGAATACTCTTGGTGGTGAAGTAGTGGAAGGAATTAATAAGGCAATAAGCCTTGCAGAAAAAGAATATCGTGGCCTTGTTATTGCCAATGAAGGAGCGAACTTTTCCGCCGGGGCCAACCTTGCATTGTTATTAATGTATGCGATCGAGCAGGAATATGATGAGATCGACTTTATGATTCGTACCTTCCAGAATACCATGATGAGAGCAAGGTATTCATCTATACCGGTAGTTGTTGCTCCTCACGGTATGACTTTAGGTGGAGGTTGTGAATTGACGCTTCATGCAGATGCCGTACAAGCTCATGCAGAAACTTATATTGGACTTGTTGAATTCGGTGTAGGGTTGATACCTGCTGGTGGAGGCACCAAGGAAATGACATTAAGAGTTTCTGATTCTTTAGAAGAAGGCGACTTGATGTTAAACTCTTTGAAGAATGCCTATATGAATATTGCTACTGCTAAAGTAGCTACCTCTGCACACGAGGCTAAGCAAATGAACTACTTCCGACATGGGGATGGAATTACCTTAAATAAGAATCGTCAGATTGCAGACGCTAAATTAAAAGTTATAGAGCTGGCAGAAGGAGGATATACTCAACCTGTTCAAAGAAAAGACATCCGGGTATTGGGTAAAAATGCTTTAGGTATGTTTATAGCAGGAGCCAACTCTATGGTGGCAGGGAAATACATTTCTGAACATGATAAGAAGATTTCAGAAAAGCTGGCCTATGTAATGTGTGGTGGAGATCTGTCCGCGCCAACATTAGTGTCAGAACAGTATCTGCTGGATCTTGAAAGAGAAGCATTCTTATCACTTACCGGTGAGAAGAAGACTCTGGAAAGAATTCAGAGTATATTGACGACTGGTAAGCCGCTGAGAAATTAATTTAAGAGTTATAGGTCTTAAGTTATAAGTGCTAAGTAAAAGCATTGTTATAACTTAAAGCTGAAAATTTATATGAATATGGTTAATTAAGTTTAAGTACTTATAACCTAAAACTTACAACTTTAAACTTCAAAACTATGGACGTATTCGTAGTCGCCGGTTACAGATCAGCAGTGGGAAAAGCCCCAAGAGGAGTGTTCCGTTTTACACGCCCCGATGATCTGGCCGCTTCAATTATAAAACATTTGGTGGCCTCTGTGCCTAATTTAGATAAAGAAAGAATCAATGATGTAATCGTTGGTAACGCTACTCCGGAAGCAGAACAAGGTCTTAATATAGGTAGAATTATCTCATTAATGGGATTGCATACATATAAAGTTCCGGGTATGACCGTTAACAGATATTGTGCTTCCGGATTGGAAACTATAGCCATTGCCGATGCAAAGATTCGTGCAGGTTATGCGGATTGCATTATCGCAGGTGGGGTTGAATTTATGAGCCCAATACCATTTGGAGGTTGGAAGATTGTGCCGAACTATGAGCTGGCAAAACATCATGCCGATTACTACTGGGGAATGGGGCTAACAGCAGAAGCAGTTGCAGAGCAATACAAAGTGTCCAGAGAAGATCAGGATGAGTTTGCATTGCAGTCGCACCTTAAAGCTATTAATGCAATTAAGAACGGTTTGTTTAAAGACGATATCGTACCATTCAAGGTAACAGAAACTTACCTGGATGAGAACGAGAAAAAGAAAACCAGAGAATATGTAGTGGATAGCGATGAAGGTCCAAGAGCAGATACCAATGCTACTGCATTGGCAAAACTGAAGCCAGTGTTTGCAGCTAATGGAACAGTAACTGCCGGTAACTCCTCACAAACTTCCGACGGAGCGGCATTTGTCCTGTTAATGTCTGAAAAGATGGTGAAGGAACTTAACGTGAAACCGATTGCAAGGCTTGTGTCTTATGCAGTTGCCGGTGTTGAACCAAGAATTATGGGTATTGGGCCTGTTGAAGCAATTCCTAAAGCTGTAAAAATGGCTGGCTTGAAATTACAGGATATTGACCTCACCGAACTAAATGAAGCATTTGCTTCTCAGTCATTGGCTGTTATCCGGGAAACGGGGTTAGACCCTAATAAAGTTAATGTCAATGGTGGTGCCATTGCTTTAGGCCACCCGCTTGGATGTACAGGAGCAAAATTGTCGGTTCAAATCTTTAATGAATTAAAGAGAAGAAAAGGAAAGTACGGCATGGTTACCATGTGTGTAGGAACCGGGCAAGGCGCTGCCGGTATATACGAAATGCTTTAATGGAGTTGTAGCAGTAAGTTATAGTTGTAAGTAAATCCGTTTCAAAATTCTTGCGACCATAATTTTACCCAACAACATTATAAACAATACTTAGAACTTAAAAACTTAGAACTTAAAACTCGTCATAAGTATGGCAACTCAAACAAAACATATCAAAGGAGGGGAATACCTGATCAGAGAAACTGATGCACAGGGCGTTTTTATCCCGGAAGAGTTCAGTGAAGAACAACGAATGATGGCTGACATGGCCAGAGATTTTTTAAAAACAGAAGTACTTCCACACCTGGATCGTATTGATGCGCAGGAACCAGGGTTAATGGAGTCACTGCTTAATAAATCAGGTGAACTTGGGTTGCTTGCTACTTCCATACCTGAGCAATATCAGGGCTTTGGAAAAGACTTTAATACTTCATTGTTATTAACCGAAGTAGTGGGGGCAGGCCACTCATTTGCGGTAGCCCTGGCTGCACACACCGGTATTGGTACTTTACCGATTCTTTATTTTGGAAACGAAGCACAAAAACAAAAATACTTACCAAAGTTAGCTACTGGTGAACTTAAAGCAAGTTATTGTTTAACAGAGCCAGGTTCTGGTTCCGATGCACTTGCCGCAAAAACCAAAGCCGTTCTTTCTCCGGATGGAAAACACTACATCCTCAACGGACAAAAAATGTGGATCACCAACGCAGGATTTGCAGATGTGTTCATTGTTTTTGCTCAGGTTGATGGAGATAAATTTACAGGCTTTATTGTGGAGAAAGGCCCTGGGCTTACCCTTGGTAATGAAGAGCACAAAATGGGTATCAAAGGTTCTTCTACCCGGCAGGTATTTTTGAATGATTGTCAGGTTCCGGTTGAAAACGTATTGGGCGAAATAGGTAAAGGACATCTTATTGCATTTAATATCTTAAATATAGGCCGTATTAAACTAGCTGCTGCTGCTATTGGTGGAGCTAAGAGAGCAAGTACGCTTTCTATTCAGTATGCTAAAGAAAGAATTCAGTTTAAACAACCTATTGCTAATTTCGGAGCTATTCAGCATAAGCTGGCAGAACAAGCTATACAAATATTTGTTTGCGAATCAGCCATGTATCGGGCAGGAGCCGATATACAAGCGGCAGAAGAAAGACTGGTGGAAGCAGGAAAAACCTATGAGCAGGCATTGTTAGGCGCTGCACAGGATTTCGCTATTGAATGTGCCATGCTAAAAGTGGCGGGCTCTGAAGTGTTGGATTATGTGGCGGACGAAGGAGTTCAGATTTATGGAGGTTACGGATTCTCTGCAGATTATCCTATGGACAGATCATATAGAGACTCCAGGATTAACAGAATCTTTGAAGGTACTAACGAAATCAATCGAATGCTTACTATGGACATGTTGTTCAAGAAAGCAATGAAAGGAGAGCTTGATTTCATGTCTGCGGTAATGGGTATTCAGAAAGAGTTAACCGGTATTCCTGATTTCGGAGAAGAAGATACTGCTCTATTCGCTGCTGAGAAAAAAGCGATCAAAAATATGAAGAAAGCCGTTTTGATGGCGGCCGGTGCAGCAGCTCAGAAGTATATGGATAAACTGGCTCATGAGCAGGAGATATTAATGAATCTTGCGGATATGTGTATACTGGCTTACCTGGCTGAGTCTGCTTTATTAAGAACCGAGAAGTTAGTATCTATGAGAGGTGAAGAAGATGCATCTGTATACATTGATATGACAAAAGTATATTTAAGCGATGCTTTGGATAAAGCAAACATTGCAGGTAAAAACGCCATAAATGCAATGGCCTCAGGCGATGAGCAAAGAATGATGTTAATGGGATTGAAGAGATTTACTAAATATGCTCCATTCAATACCAAAGATGCCAGAAGAAGAATCGCCGCTAAATTAATCGATGCTAATCAGTATCCTTTTTAATTGATATACAGTTGCCTTTAAATAAGAGTCCCGATAACACATCGGGACTTTTTGTTTTTAGTTGACATGCGATTGTTATTGAAAGCAAATTAGGCAAAAGGGCGAAGGTGAATAAAGGAGATGTATAAACCGATGTGTCCTTAAATGTGTTCTCCTTAAAAAGAATGTGTTCTCCTTAAAAAGGAAGATTATGGTATTAACAGCAGAAGCGATAAGCGAACGGGCAGGGACGGTGGCGGGAGATTTTGGACAAAGCCTTGTCGCCGGCTTTGCAGGAACGGCAGTATTAACCGCTGCACAAATAGCTGAAATGAAGCTTTCAAAAAGAGAGGGGAGTACTATACCTGTAGAAACAGCAGGGAAAGTTTTGGGGTTTAGTCCCAGGAAGGAAGAAGATAAAAGCCGTTTAAATTTAATGGTGCATTATACCTATGGCTCACTGTGGGGATTAGCACGTGGGTTATTGAAATCTTTTGGCCTTAAAAGCTGGCAGGCCGACTTATTGCATTTTGCTGCTGTTTGGGGAACGGAATTAGTAATGTTGCCATCATTAAAGATTACACCACCTCCTCAAAAATGGAGTTTTAAATCATTAATTACTGATGCGGCTTTCCATGCTGTTTATGCAGCGGCTGTCGGATTTATATTTGATAAATTATATGATAGTTCTTGTTCCCATAAGTTGTAATTCACTGAAATGTAATAAGCCATAAAAGTTATGAGTAGAAATGCGGTTAAAGAGTCAGTTTATGGAGGATTAATAGGCGGGATCATTTTTCTGATAATTCAAATGGCATTATCTGCAATAATTGAAGGGGAAAGTGTCTGGGATTTTATCAATAGGGCGGCAGGAATACTGTTAGGACAAGCGGCCGTTTCTCCGTTTTCCCAATTTCAATTAATTAACTTTTTAACAGGATTGGTTATTCACCTCATGTTATCCGCATGGTATGGAATTGTATTGGGGTTCTTTGTGCTTAATCTGAGCAGAGCAGGTGCAAGTATTTCAGGGATTTTATTCGGAATAGTATTATACCTGGTGAACTTTTACTTGTTCGTCTTATTTATCCCCAGGTTCGAAATTAGTATGAATGAGATTACCTTAGTGGCTCATGCGGCTTATGGAGGAGTTGCCGCTTTTGCTATAAAGGAAATTCAAATCAGACTAGGACATTGTGTCACCTGTTACTGATTGATTTTTATTTCAACACTGGCTGCTATCGAGTTGCCAGCTACATTGCTTTAGCAGAATCTCTTAATATGTTTGCTTCGTTTTCCAGCTCTTTGGCCTTTGCTTTTAGCACTTCTGCCTCGCGTTCCAGTGAGTCAGCCTTTAATTCTGCTTGTAATGCCGCATTTTCAATAGTGTTGGAAATGATGGTCTGACGCTTTTCTTCTGCTGTTTGTTCACATCCAGACAACCATGCCGCACAACCAAGAAATATTCCTCCTATTAGCTTTTTCATGCCTAATTATTCAATGGTTCTAATGTAAAAACAGTAGGGATTCTGATTTGTTTCGCCTGATTTTAGAACATGCTATTTTCAAAAGTCCGGTAAATCAGGAATTTATTCTCCTAATCAATAGTTGAATAAGTTAAAACGGATTGTTTCAGCCAAAAAATGATTTTTATCAATATTTGGTTAAATATTGGTCATGTTCTCCCAATTCTCAGCTCAATACATTTGAGAATTGCTATTTAAGTTAAATTAGTTTCTTGATAGAAAATATTTTGCCAATTTAAAGGCAGAATAAGACGAGTTTGAAATTATGAATATAGAATCAGGAAATGATTCTGAAAATGAATCAAGATTAAAAGCAATCATCGAAACAGCCATAGACGGCATAATCACTATTGATACAAGAGGGGTGATCGAAACTGTGAATCCTGCGGCTGCCCGAATATTTGGGTATACGCCGGAAGAGATGATTGGTAAAAATGTTTCATTCTTGATGCCTGAGCCTGATAAGAGCAATCACGACAGTTACATTCATAATTACTTAAGTACGGGAAATAAAAAAATAATCGGAATTGGGCGAGAAGTATATGGCAAAAAGAAAGATGGAACTTTATTCCCCTTTTTGCTAAGCATTAGTGAGACAAAGCTAAAAGACCGAATAATCTTCACAGGCATTATTCATGACATTTCCTTATTAAAACAAGCTGAACAATCCCTTCGCGAAACGGAAAATAAAATCAATTCCATTATCAATACAGCAGTCGATGGTATCATTATCATTGACCGGCGTGGAATTATAGAATTAGTGAATCCTTCTGCGGCCAAACTGTTCGGATATGAGCAGAAAGAACTGATAGGCCAAAGTGTTAATGTCCTGATGCCAGAGCCGGATCGAAGCCTGCATGATGGATACATGGAAAACTATCACAGGACAGGAGTAGCTAAGATAATCGGTATTGGCCGTGAAGTTACAGGTGTTACTAAAGATGGTGTTGCATTTCCCTTTTTCCTAAGTATCAGTGAAGTTGATCTGGGTGACCGCAAAGTATATACTGGTTTTATACATGATATAACCGAGCAAAAGCTTGCTGAAGAAAAGTTAAGAAGGTATGCGGCAGAACTTCAAAGAAGTAACTCTGAATTGCAGGATTTTGCTTATGTTTCCTCTCATGACTTGCAAGAACCTTTAAGAAAAATACAAGCATTTGGCGACAGGTTGAAGAGTAAAGAAGGAGATAAGTTAAGCTTGCAGGGAAAGGATTATCTGGACCGTATGTTAAATGCGGCATCCAGAATGCAAAACCTCATAAACGACCTGTTGGACTTTTCAAGAGTCACGACCAAGGGCCAGCCTTTTTCAATAGTAGATCTGAATAAAATACTTAAAGATGTATTGTCGGATCTTGAAATTCTCATTGAAAGAACACACGCAAAAGTAGAAAGCTATCAGTTGCCGGTGATCGAAGCAGACCCTACTCAAATGAGACAATTGTTTCAGAACATTATCACAAATGCTATAAAGTTCAGAAAGCCGGATGAGATGCCTGTTGTCAGGATAAGCGCTGTCTCCATACAAAAAAAGGCACACTTAACCGGTACTCCTGGAGATCAGATAGTAGAGCTGTATTTTGAAGATAATGGGATAGGGTTTGATGAAAAATATCATGATAAAATATTTAACATATTTCAACGCCTGGAAGGGCAGCGGTATGAAGGTTCGGGGATTGGCTTAGCCATTTGTAAAAAGATTGTAACAAGGCATGGAGGAAATATTATTGCAAAAAGCCAGCCGGGTGTGGGTACTAAATTTATAGTAACACTTTCTGTAAGACAAACAAAGGAATCAAACTGAATAGAGATATATGAGTAAGCAATCAGCACGACCAATAAGTATCCTTATAGC
>DATCKK010000678.1:0-10600 GCA_036562325.1 Cytophagaceae bacterium
CCCTTACTAATTATTTTGCCGAATCTTTTGATCAAAGTCGTATTGAAGAAATAGCTCGAGAAACAGGCTTTTGCAAGCGTAAGAGAAAATTGTCTCCCTTTCAATTTCTTCAGACTTTACTGTTTAAAGATTTTGATGGGAGTAAGCAGAGTTTGAACGACCATGTGATACAACTTAGCTGTGAGGAAAACAAAACTATTAGAAAGCAAAGCCTTGATGAACGGTTTAATAAAACCTCTGTAGAGTTTGTTAAGCAAGTTCTCATTGATCAGCTTCAATCGCATAGTCAAGAACAGAAATTACCATTTCTGGATTTGTTTAATCATGTTTACTTACAAGATTCAACAAAGTTCAAACTACCTCATTGCTTCAGGGCATCTTATCCTGGCTACCATCAGGCTGGAGCAAGTATTCAATTAGTATTAGATATCAAACAAAGTCATTTCAGTCAGATTAATATCCATCATCAAACCCATAATGATGTTACTGAGTCAGAAAACATTGGATGGATGCCTTCAGGATCGCTTTTGATCAGGGACTTGGGGTACTTCTCTGTGGAAGGTTTCAAAGCAATAGAAGAACATAACTGCTATTTCCTATCTAGACTACAGCCCCGATCTGCTCTTTTTCAATATAAAGATGATGCCTTTATAAGATTTGATCTTAATAAGTTGTTGCGGCGAATGAAGAGATACAAACTTCCTTACGTTGAGGAGCAGCTATATTTAAACTTACAGTACAAGTACCCTGTAAGGGTTTGTTTTTTTCTTGTTCCTACATCTGTTAGAAAGCAAAGACTACAAGTAAAGAGCAAGTACAATAAAAACCGAGGCTGGAAGCAGTCAAAGGAATATGGGCTTTGGAGCTGGTTTAATGCTTATCTCACTAATACGGATAACAGGATGATTGAAGCAGCAAGCATTCCTCAAGTCTATAAATATCGGTGGCAAATAGAGCTAATATTCAAAACATGGAAAAGTAATTATCATCTTGAAAAGATGAAATCAATGAAAGTAGAACGGATGGAATGCTATTTATATTCTTTACTGCTAAAGACAGTTCTACATAGGAATATTTTGAATATGTGTAGTGGCCAAGTCTTAAGAAAGACCGATATTGATTGTGAAATAAGCTTTATTAAGTTTACTAAGCTGATTATTATGCTGGACCGAATAGTGCTACATATGTTCCGGCAATTACCTAATGCTGTAGAGGCTTTTCTTCTGTTGATTGACAAACAAAATAAATCAATGCTGATAAAGGAAAAAAAACGAAAAACTGTTAAATTTAACACAGTTAACAAGTAGCGCCCAGCTTGTTAACCATCTTAACAAAATGGGCTATTCTATAAAAATATGAGACTCCCTTGCAAAAGGGTATCGCTCTTTAGTTAAAGATATTTATTGCTGAAATTCAATTTGTTACACTCTTAACCTGACGACTATGGTTTGCAACGAGGATGCGCGAGATTAGTGATTGAATCGCAATTCACACAAGCCATTTTACAATTGAGGCCTAATGAGCAATCATTACAGCATTGTTATTATATCTATAATATAATTATGAAAAAGTCCTGTTAAACATTTTAACAGGACTTTTTTATAAACTCATTACTTACCTTACTACCACTTTAAGCACCTTAGTTGAAGTACCTGTCTCGAAATGCAGGTAATACACCCCTTTAGCTAAATGCTGAATGTTCAGCCTTTCATTTAAAGAGCCATTGCTCACCTCAAAGTTTTCACTTCCCATCTCCAGGCCATGGGCATTTTGTATTTTCAATGAAATAAATTGTGCCTGGATATTTTCAGCAGTTATATTAAACCATCCATCGGACGGATTGGGATATGCTTCTATAGTACCAATACTGTTTACATAGTAAGTTGAAGTAACACCATAGTAATAAGGATCAGAAGTGGTAGTACAGCCATTTGTGCCAGTTACAGTAACGGTATATACCCCAGGATCCTTCAATAGCAGAAATTGAGAATATTCTCCAAACATAGGTTCTCCATCTTTGTTCCATTGGTTATCAAATAAAGAACTTGACCGAAGCCTTGTAGGGAACTGAGCCAAAGTAATGGTTGGTTTAGCTGGGCCGGAGTTTACAGTAACACTGGTAGTGTTCTGCTTGGAACAGCTTCCTAAACTTACAGTAACGGTATAAACTCCTGCAGAAGAAGCATCAATGTCAGCAATGGATGGATTCTGTAAATTAGAAGTAAAACCACCCGGTCCGGTCCAGGAATAAGTAGCTCCTGCCACTGTACTTGCACTTAAGTTTATTGTTTCCCCTTCACAGTAAGGGCCATTATTATTGGCCGAAACGGTACTGATCGTATTTACACTAACTTCTGTGGTTGCAGCCAGCGATGTACAACCATTGACAGTAACCTTTACCGAATAGGTTCCTGCATCCATAAATGAAGCTTCCGTAATAATCGGGTTCTGGCTCATAGAAGAGAATCCTCCAGGCCCTGTCCAGGAATAAGTAGCATCAGCCACAGTACTTGCCGTAAGTTCAATATCATCATTCAGACATACCGGGCTATTACTTCCGGCTATTGGCGAAGCAGGTATAGGATTGACTGTTACGTTAACTTCATCCTGATCGGAACAACTTCCTATAGAAATAGTTACTGTATAAACACCTCCTGCCAAAGCTGTCACTGAGGCTATTGAAGGATCTTCGACATCAGAAATAAAATTATTTGGGCCACTCCAGGAATAGGTAGCACCGGAAATAGTATTGGCGGAAAGATTAAGCGTTGCTCCGTCACAAACCGAAATATCTGCTCCTGCATCTGCCACCGGAGGGGCACTAACGATGGCATTGGTACTGGATTCATTGGTACAATTTCCTATAGTTGCTATAACGGTATAAACACCATTTGCATTTGTAGTAGCCGCAGAAACAGTAGGATTCTGCACTGAAGAAGTAAACCCGTTGGGGCCACTCCAGGAATAAGTAGCACCGGTCACAGCGGCTGCTGCAAGTTGAAGATCTTCTCCCTCACAAACAGGGCCGTTATTGGTGGCTGTTGGTATAGAAGGAGTCGGATTTACTGTAACTGTTATATCATCCTGGCTAGAGCAATTACCAACTGTAACGGTTAGTGTATAGGTACCTGTTGCAGATGTGGCAGGAGACACAATAGAAGGATTTTGAATATCGGAAGAGAATCCGTTCGGACCAGACCAGAAATAAGAAGCACCGGAAACAGTGGTTGCCGTCAGGTTAAGAGGATTTCCGGAACAGACCGGGCTGTTACTTCCGGCAATTGCTACCGGCACAGCGTTTACGGTTACATTGGTTGATGACTGTTTCGAACATGTTCCGATAGTAGCAGTAACGGTATATGTTCCGCTTGCTGCAGAAGAAGCTGAAGAGATGGAAGGATTCTGAACAGAGCCGGTAAATCCATTAGGGCCGGTCCAAACATAGGTAACACCTGAAACAGTGGCTGCAGTCAGGTTAAGCGCTTCTCCTTCGCATATAGGCCCATTGTTTCCTGCCGTTGGTATAGCAGGTGAAGGATTCACTGTTACAACAGTAGATGATTGATTGCTACATCCGCTTATGCTTGCAGTTACCGTATAAGTTCCTGAAGCTGCAACGGTAGTAGTTCCAAGTATAGAAGGATTCTGAGTATTGGATGTGAATCCGTTCGGGCCGGTCCAGGAATAGGTAGCTCCTGCTATGGTAGCTGCTGTCAAATGCAGATCTTCCCCTTCACAAATAGGGCCGTTGTTCCCTGCTGTTGGTACAGAAGGTGGAGCACTAACCGTTACATTGGTACTTGCCTGCTTGGAACAACCATTCAACGTAACAGTAATGGTATAGGAACCGGAAGCACTTGTGCCCGCTCCATTAATAACAGGATTCTGATCTGTGGAAATAAAACCATCAGGCCCGCTCCAGGAATAGGTAGCTCCGGAAATAGTGGTAACATTCAGTTTTACATCTTCCCCGGCACAATAAGGCCCATCGTTTGATGCTGTAAATGCCCCTACTTTGTTCACAGTTACCGACACATTCGCCAATGGAGATTCACAGCCATTGGCAATAGCTTTTACAGAGTAAGTGCCGGCATCGTCTGTATTCATGTTACTACGAGATGGATTTTGATTCGTAGAAGTAAATCCATCAGGGCCGGTCCAGGCATAAGTTGCTCCGGATACGGTACTGGCAGTAAGGTTAAGTGTTTCACCTTCACAGACCGGGCTGTTGCTGCCTGCTGTCGGAGTGGAAGGTATAGGATGTACTGTAGCATTGGTTATTGCTTCCCGGCTACATGCTCCTTTAGTAATAGTAACGGTATAAGCACCGGATGCACCGGTTGTAGCATTGGAAAGAACAGGGTTTTGATCTATGGATGAAAAACTGTTCGGGCCACTCCATGAATAAGTTGCTCCGGAAATTGCTGTACTGCTCAGATTAATAGTCCCTCCTTCGCATACAGGGCCGTCGTTAGAAGCAGTAATAACTTCCAATTCAGAATTGATAATAATATTGGCAGTGCTTGTATTGGTACAACCGTTATTGGTGATGACAAGGGTATAAATACCTGCATTGGCAGAAGTAACATTCGGTATGGAAGGATTTTGTTCTGTAGAAGAAAATCCGTTCGGCCCGCTCCAGGCATAAGTTGCTCCTGGCACGGTAACAGTAGACAGAGTCAGCGTTTCATCTATACAAAGTCCGCTATTGTTAAATGCAAGTCCATTATGAAACACTGCCTTTACTTCATCTTCACTTAACTCTCTTTTATAGAAACGGACATCATCCATTCCTCCTCTGTAATGAACACTGCTTGTACCGGAAGACTCCCTTCCGATCATAAAATTCATATCCACACCTGTGATGTTGGAAGAGTTTGCTTCCGCTACTTTTACTCCATCATAATATATTTTCAGTTTACCACTACCAAATACACAGGCAACATGCACCCATTCATTTAAAGTAAGATCAGGGCCAACACAGTAACTATTACTATTTACCCTCCAGCGTATTCCGTTACCGGAATCATTGATACCCATATATACTCCACCCCAGATGGCATTCCAATTATTTGCAATAGGAATAAAATGCGTTGAAAAAGAGGTTGGCTTCAGCCACATAGCGATAGTCAATTCAGAGCCTCCATTATTAATCTCTCCGATCTTCCCCCAGTTCATGTACCCGTCATCAAAACTATAAGCACTATTTGCAACGCCATAACGATCCTCTATTAGATTGACTGTTGAATTTATATTTAGATTTCGTCCGTATCCCGAACTATCGCCCGTGTTTCCGTTAAAAGGAAAATTTCCAAACAGGTTACTGTGAAGATTTACAAGGCCATTTACCGCATCGGTAATAGTCAGATTGGTTCCATTGTCCCCGGCGGATGCTAATGGTATATTGGAAGAAGTTACCATCACCCGATATCCTGAACCCGCCGGAAGATTTTTGTCTAACTCTCCGGTAATTGTTCCTGAACCTGTTGCCTCAGTGGTACCGATAATACTTCTGTTCGAAAAACTTCCATTGGCATCGGAAAGATATGCAGTAAAGGTATTATTCTCTTCCAGCTCGGTATTGTTGACGGTAAATGGAATAGTAATGTTGCTGGCTGAACAATAAGATACAGGAGAAATATTTCCAACCTTTATAAAGGTGTTCCTTCCTAATGCAGCTATTTCCGAAGCATTTAACGCTCTGTTATATATATGTACCTCGTCAAGTTGTCCATTAAAAAACCAATCCGAGCCGGAGTAATAGCCGATTCTCAAAGGATTGGTGGTACTTTTGGTATTTCCTGTATGAGCTATTGCCCCAATGGAATTTCCATCCATAAAAACCTCCATGGTGCTTCCATTGTACACAGCTACGGCATGGTGCCATTGGTTATCATTATAGGCAAAGGTAAAATCACCATCTACCCGATTGTTAGATGAATTGATATGTACAAACCTTATTTTTCCATCTGAAGTAGGGCCAAAATAAAACTCTCCGTCGTTACCTCCTGAATGTTTAGCTACCAACATCTGGTTTTTCAAAACCGATGTCTTAAACCAGACAGAAATAGTAAATCGCTGCATTCCCTGAAATGAAGCATAGTTGCCTGCTGAAAAATATTGATTACTTCCATCGAAACTCATAGCCATGGATGTATTTCCGAAACGATCCGCCGTTGCAACAGGAGATCCGGAAGCTGACATATTCCGCCGGTTAGGCCCCCAGTCAATGCCATCTCCATTCAGTGGATAATAGACAACCAGCCCCTGATCCAGATTTACCTGCCCCAGCACCGGAATCGCCATAACTAAACAGATCAATGAAATGAAATAAAAAGTAATATTTTTCATATAGATTTGCTTTTTATTAACGGAATTCGAGATTCTCCTATACGTATAATCAATTGATAGTGTTAAAGAAACACCAAAAAAAATAATATTTTTTCAAATATTAAGCTTCAATAAACCTGAAATAAGGTGTGTAAGAGTGTGGATAAAGCAGGCAAATTATAAGGAAGGCATTCGTAATTATTTATCTCCATCCGAACCTGCTCAACTTCACTAATTTTTAATACTTTTCCCATCAGATAGCTGAGTAATTTTGTTTGTTTTCGAAACAGGGCTTACTACATGCTCCATGGTTTATGGCTTAAATCTTGTACGGGGCTTTTAAAATAAACATCGGAGATTTTCGTACTAAAATCTAAAAATGGTATTTTATTACATTCCAAAGTAAAAAGTTAAATTAAATGTCCATTTTTATTTAACTTTGAGTTTGAGTTACTTAATATTCCGGATAAATTAATAAAATGAAAAAATTTGCCTTAACATTCCTATTAGGGTTTTTTCTGGTATTCGTACAAGAGTCACCCTTAATGGCCCAAGCCGATAATTATAAAAAACTACTTTCCAAAGGAGAAGATCTTATTGAAGAAGAAGAATACCAACAAGCATTAGAGGTACTTTTAAAAGCCGAGCAAGCCAAACCGAAAGATCCTAAAGCAAGCGCTTTAATCAGCGAATGTTACTTTAAACTTTACCAGGAGGTAAAAGCATTACCTTATTTGATCAACGCAAAAGAAGGTGGTTATAGCAGCAAAACACTGGATTACCAACTTGGTGTAGCCTATCACCTTTCCCATGATTTTGACAATGCAATCAAACACTTTGAAAAATACCGTTCTACATTAAAATCAAACGACGTTGCCGGAATCAGCGAGATCAATAGAAAAATCGAATATTGCAAAAACGGGAAAGAACTGATTCAAAAACCAATCAATGTAAAAATCAAAAACCTTGGCCCGGGAGTCAACTCTCCTTATCCCGATTATGTACCTGCTATTTCAGCAGACGAGTCTACGCTTATATTTACCTCCAGAAGGCCCAATTCAACAGGAGGAAAACTGGCAGATGACAATCATTATTACGAAGACATTTATATTTCAGTAAAATCCGATACTGTATGGACAACTGCACTTCAGCTTAGTGGGGAGATCAACACCGAATCTCACGATGCCTGTGTGGCTATTTCTCCTGATGGACAAAAAATGTTCATGTATCGAAACTCTGGTAAAGACGGTGGAGACTTATACGTGAGTAAGTTGATAGGAAGCATCTGGTCTTCCCCTGAGAACCTGGGGCCTAATATCAACTCTAATTATTGGGAACCAAGTGCCAGTATCAATGCAGAAGAAAACGTACTTTTCTTTACCAGTGACCGTAAAGGCGGATATGGAGGAAGGGATATTTATATGTCCAAAAAACTACCTTCTGGTGAATTTGGCAAACCTATACTTCTAGGGCCACGCATTAATACCCCTTATGATGAAGATTCTCCATTTATTCATGCCGATGGAAAAACATTATACTTCAGTTCAAAAGGCCATAAATCCATGGGGGGGTTTGATATATTCTCCTGTACCATAGACCTGGAAACAGGTGAGGTCCTGACAGAACCAGTGAATATCGGATATCCGATTAACACTGCTGACGATGATGTATTCTTCGTTTGGTCTGCCGATAATAAAAGAGCTTATTTCGCTTCAGTTCGCGAAGGAGGGTATGGAGAAAAAGACATCTATATGCTGGAAAGGGAAGAAGCAGATGCTTCACTGGCTGTATTCAAAGGAACCATTCAAAGTTGCGAAGGCCAGACTCCGGTTGCAGCAACCATTATAGTAACTGACAATACCACTCAGGAAGTAGTAGGAGTTTACAACTCTAACAGTTCTACCGGTAAATACACCGTTATTCTACCTTCCGGTAAAAACTACGGAATCACAGTAGAGACTCCAGGTTATTTATTTTACTCCAAAAACATCGACATTCCATCACTTAACAAGTACCAGGAAATTCTTGATATAATTTGTCTTGAAAAACTTAAGGTGGGTAAAAAGATCGTTCTCCGAAACGTATTCTTTGATGTAAACAAAGCCACGCTTAGAAAAGAGTCTCAGGCAGAACTTAACCGCCTGGTAGAAATTTTGAACACCAACCCGACAATGAATATTCAGATTTCCGGACATACAGATAGCGACGGAAATGATGACCATAACCTAAAGTTGTCAGATGCAAGAGCAAAATCAGTAGTGGAATACCTGGTTTCAAAAGGAATAGATAAGAAAAGGCTTACTTATAAAGGGTACGGAGAAACTATGCCGGTAGCTCCAAATGACACTCCTGAGAACAAGCAATTGAACCGTAGGACAGAGATTGAAATTATAGATTAAAAAATAATTCTTATTAATATAAAAAAGCTGCTTTACAGAGCAGCTTTTTTATTTATCCTAACCCCACTATTTACTCTTCTATCTATTATCAGGACTTTCAGTGGATGGAACTCCATAATTTTCCTGCTCTTCTATAACACCTTGCTGATCAGCCTGTGGCTCACTGGACTCTTCTTCCGGCCGCCTCAATGCTCCCTCATCCTCGTTCAGTCTGGCACCTGGCTCTTCATAGATGTCCTGATTCTCTTCCGATTCCGGTAACTGTCCGTTGTTGTTGGTTGCACCTTCATCTGAATAAATATCATTCTCATTTTGCAGGGTGTCGCCCAGAGACTGATCTTCAAATAAACTGTCATGAGGCTCGCCGTAATGAAATCCTCCCTGTTGTTCCTCCATGTCATATTCCATAGGACTGAAGCAGGCTATTGTGTTCTCGTCAAGATACATACAGGTGATCATTCCACCTTCTTGTTGCTGTTGCGTGGTATCTTCCTGTGCAAACGCCCCTACCATCACCCCCAGCGAGAACAAACAAGCTAATATATATTTCATACCCATCTATCTTTACGTTCCTAATTAAACTAACCTGTCAGTTGGATGAATAGTTATAAGATTTATAGTGTTTTTTGGGATTTATTTATTAATTCTTTGTTCGATAAGCTTACAACCCCTGAGCAGCAGGGCAAGGTATAATCAAAGTTTTAAAGCCAGATAAATAACAGGCAAAGTAGAGTGAATCAACGACAATTTAACAATAAAAAAGGAGCTGCTATAACAACTCCTTTTTTATCCTTCAATCTTCATTAATACCCCCATGGATCCACTTGCTGTCTTCGGGTTGTATCCTGAATCGGCTCATTAGGATCTTCAATAATCAGATCTTCTTTGCCCCGGGCTTCCTCATTTATATTTTCTTCCGGAATAACTTCTGTCTCTTCTTCTCTTAGCTGCTCCTCATTCCCTCGTGCTTCTCCGCTGGTATCTTGCAACGCTCCCTGCTCTTCCTGGTTATTCAACCATTCCTCCTGCTTTTGTTCTTCCATTCGTTGCTCTTCCAGTTGAGACTCTTCCATATATTCTGGGTCGAAGCAAGTTATTGTATTTTCATCCAGGTATACACAGGTAATAACATCCTCTCCCTCCTGTTGCGGCTGCTGTGTATCCTGTGCGTTTACATTTATAAGTAATCCTAAAGAAAACAAACAAGCCATTAAATATTTCATATCTTCCATTCTTTAGTTCTATCTTTTGAAACTTGATTATTTAAGCATTAGTTTCAAACCCTGTTTTACATTCCTTCCATACCCATCATTCATCTCAAAAAAATACTAATACCATAATCGGATATCCGGATAAAAATTTTGGATAATACTATTCGAAACCTCACAAATATTTTTTTCTTTTATCACTTCATATTGCCTTTGCCTCTCTTAAAACTCAGGAATATCAAATAATTTGTTTAAAGCCTGATCGATAAATAACCCAATAATATCTGTGAACAATTGAAAAGAAAAGACAAAAAACAACAAATCCGTAAGTCACAATTTGTTCAAAGAATAATTATAAACTCATCTGTTTCAATACCGTTTAATAGATGTATAAAAATTAAAGCTAATAACTCTACTGAAGTATAATGCCAATTATGAAAACATTGTTAGTTCTTTTGTTTAATATGATGTTGTTGGTATCATCAGGTTTTGCACAGGATTTCCATCTTTCTTTCTGGGGTAACTCTCCGAAAAAAGTAAAGGCAGTAGAAACCTTTCACCTAATAAATGAACATGAAATCGATAAAGACAAAAAAATACTTATCTATAAAGACTTTGATGGCGATATAGAGTTAACTCATGTATACTATTTTCATAAAAATA
>DATCKK010000686.1:0-3220 GCA_036562325.1 Cytophagaceae bacterium
GATTTTCATGAATAAAAATAAACCCTAAACTCATAACCCTTAAATCTGCTTCATTGCGGATTCCCTTGTTAAAAGTTTTCCAATTCCTAATATCTTGAAGATCTAGCATTAATATACCATCATTATACTTAGTTCTAACAACAATCCCATTTTCATTTAATTGATAGACGGTGTTATTACGTCCTCCTTCTATAGTGGCACTATTATTGGTTATTAGTACTTTCTGATGATTCAATTTACTCCCAAATATCATTAAAAAGTAATCTCTAGCAAGAGGAGATCCTACAGATTGATCTATAGATCCAATAGTGAGATACTGGTCATTTCTTGACGGAGTATTCAAAGAAATACCCGAAACCTCGTGTATACCCTCGCTGAAAGTATTCCAGTCAGTCATGTTCATACCTTCTTGGTTATATCCTTCCATGTAGGGTCCTATAGGAGATGGATCAAATAACCCACCCGGAACACCCACCGAATCTCCTTTCACATCAATATAAATAAGAGGATTGTTCGAGAATGCCGCATATGGACTTTCCCATGTTTTTCCTTTCGGGTCTCTATTCCATCGTCTAATAGAACGTGGATCATACTCCCAGAACTCGGCGGTGTAAGCATTTCCTTCGCCGTATATTTCGTTGTCTTTAAGCTGTCCGTTAAAACCAAACTGGTAGTTTGCGGTGTCGTTGACTAGCTGACCTCCACTCACACTATCTCTATGAAAGATGCTAAACTCCTCTAAATAGAAGTTTACACCTGCCGTGGTACTTCGCAACTGAACTTTTACTTGTTCTTTGGTTGGTACAAAAGTAAGGGAATATGTTCCACTCGCTGTCACGGTTTGATTAAAAGACGTTGCTACAGGATATACCGGATCGGCTATACTTTTCTCCCAACCTGATAGTATTATTCCTGTAGATGTTCCTTTGTCTATTTTATACTGAATCGTATATTCCTTTCCTGGAACTAACGCAAAATGGTCGTAGTAAACACCTTGCGTATTGGTGCTGCTGCTTACTTTCATTCTTTTTCCTCCGCCGTATGTTTCTACATCAAGGGTAGAAAAAGGCTGTTCATTTTTCCAGTTGGCAGCAGTTTCGTCAGAAGCGGTTGTTAAAACAGATGAAGAAGCCTGCATATTATACACCTGCAAACAATTAAAAGGAGATACTTTTTGACAACGGGCCATGGTAATTCCAGAAATACTAAAGCCCGGACGGAAACTGCCAAATCCTGCACAGTTATTTAGTTTTATCTCAAAACGCACATTTGATTTGGTCGGAGCAAAATATACCTGATAGTTTCCTGTAGCTGAGGTACAACCTAACAAGCCTTTATAATCTTCCGCTTCTCCCGGATTGCTCTCGTACCAGTACACACACAAAGAGGTACCTGATGCCAAACCGTAAATACTTGCAATGTTAATGTATAAGATGTATGAGTAAGTCGAACTTACTCCGAAATTTCCACTTACCAGACCGGCAGCAGGACAAGCCGTGTTAGTGACATTTAGGGTAGTAGTTCCTTTTTGGATGGTACTATTTCCCGGAACGTTGCTCCAGCGGTTATTTACCCATGTTTTGGTGTTAGTGGATGTTTTCGTCGCTGTGGAAAAATCCTCCTGATAATCAAAAACAATCTCTTTGATGATTGGTGTATGGTAAGAGATTTCCGTATTCCATTTTCTTTCGGGCATTTGGTAACCGCCCGGATAATAATCGGTGCTGGTTAGAATATCCGGATCGTTGTATTCCCAATCACCGTTTCCGTCGCAGTGCCGTTTATTTCTGTCAGAAATGGTCATGTGTACGTTGCCTAAATGGTCGCTGAATTCGTATTGTTTATCTCCTAAGGTTGCAAAACCACTTTGTTCGGCTATGATTTTAGCTTTTACAACAGCGGCATTTTTCATATCATAGTGGATCGCATTTTTAGTTCCTATGCGGCTGCTACCATACATGATAAAATTATCGGTGTAAAGTGTGTCTATACCCGTTACTGTATTTTCTCCGTATTTATAAGAAGCCATCATGTTTCCGCTTGCATCGTGTACGTAATAAGTACTTGCTATGCTATCTGTAAAGATAACATTTTTTTGTACACGTTGTCCATTGGGGTTGTAAAAATAACTTAATTGGCTTTTGTTATTTATTCTATTAATTTGTTTTATTTTTCCATAAAGCGTCCAATTGATATTGCTGATGTCTTCATATGTGTCTTGGATAAGGTTACCGATGGCATCGTAGTTGTAGTTTCCAGGATTTTGGTTTCGTAAATCGTCCGGATAAGGGGAACTGGTAACAGCATCGGATATATATATCAACTGGTTGGTGTTTGGTTTGTAGTGGTAAGTAAGGCTATCCATTGGTAAACCTAAACTCAGCGTACCGTTGCGCGTGAGCTTGGTAATATTTCCATTCGGATCATATTTGTAGCTGTTTTTATAGTCATTTGTTGGAGTAGTAGCCCAAGCGTTGGTACTAATATTTAAATCCCTGTAGTAATCACCATTTTTAATTCTATTTAACTGATCGTAGCGGAAACGCCCCAGTAGGGGTTGGGCTGTCATATTCGTAGGGTTTTTAATGGTGGTACTCATGGCGGCAATGTTTCCGTTATATAACGAAATAATATCGCCATTCGTATATAATGCATTGCGACTAGCGTAATAATACACACTACTACCTCCTACAGGGTCATAGTCATTCTGATAATAATCTAAATAATAGGAGAAGGCTTCCCTCCCAAATGCCCCGCTCCCGCGCGAAACGCAGTTCGACGAAGTCTATCTTTTCAGAAGGTTTATTCTCAAATATATAAAAATTTTTGTTTTAAGATAGTTCAGGTAGTTTGAGGCTTTTTTAAAACAATGCCACCAGAAAGAATGATAGCGGCAGCGAGGGTAAAAACAAACACGCTTACGCTAAATAACAAAAATACTTTTTTTACAACCCAAAACCCGCTACTAGCGGGTTTCACCTTTTTACAAAAACATAAAAAAGCAGGAGCTTATACCACCTGCTTTTTGCACTTTCTTATTTTAACTATTGTGTATTTATAGGCTTTTTAGCTTACTGTTTTATTCTACCAACTCGTTTGGTACATTACCATTGATGTACGCAGAATCCAAAATCTCTTCTTTGAATAACTTGTCTTTTTTATAATACTCAATTTTCTTTAATTCTCCTTCTTTTGAATAATACTTAAAAGTACCATGTTT
>DATCKK010000687.1:0-5567 GCA_036562325.1 Cytophagaceae bacterium
CCTATATTGGGTGAAATTACCTTAGGTATTCCTGTGGGCCTTGGAATCATTCTTTCTGCCTGGTTGCTAACAGGAGTATATGTTTATTGGGCCAATACCAATTATGATAACTCAGTTCAAAATATTAAAAGAAAGCTTAACAAATAATGTCAGCATTGTTACTTCAAGCCATTACCTCTTCACTTGGACAGCCTAGTTTTGTATCCATAGGTATGTTTATCCTTTTTGTGGGTATTACTTTATATATAACTTATTGGGCTGCCAGAAAGACTAAGACAACATCCGAGTTTTATGCTGCCGGTAGAAGTATTACCGGATTTCAGAATGGCCTTGCCCTGGCCGGTGATTATATGAGTGCTGCTTCCTTTCTGGGGATAGCGGGTATGGTTGCTTTAAGAGGATATGACGGGCTTATCTATTCCATCGGTTTCCTGGTAGGGTGGCCGTTGATTATGTTCCTGATAGCTGAGCCATTGAGAAACCTTGGTAAATATACTTTCGCCGATGTTGTGGCCTTTCGGCTTCAGCAAAAACCGATACGTATAGCAGCGAGCATAGGCTCTCTTATGACCATTACTTTTTACCTGATTGCTCAAATGGTAGGAGCAGGCAGCCTTATAAAAACATTATTTAATATTCCTTATGAATTAGCTGTAGTTATTGTTGGCGTGGTAATGTCTGCTTATGTATTGTTTGGTGGGATGCTTGCCACTACATGGGTACAGATTATAAAAGCAGTTTTGTTATTAGGAGGTGCTACGCTGATAGTATTGCTTACACTGCTACAATTTGACTTTAACCCTTTGACTTTATTTGAAGCCGCAGCAGAGAAGTACAGCATAGCGGTACTTTCTCCGGGAAGTTACATCTCCAATCCCTATGATGCCATATCTCTGGGGCTTGCGCTCATGCTTGGTACAGCAGGGCTGCCTCACATTTTGATGCGCTTTTATACAGTGCCCGATGCTAAAGCAGCAAGAAAATCAGTATTTGTTGCCACCGGCTTTATAGGATATTTTTACATACTTACATTTATCATTGGCTTTGGAGCTATGGTACTGGTAGGGCAGGAGGTTATTGTTGGTGTTACGGGGGATAAAGGAGGTAATATGGCGGCATTGTTATTAGCAGAAGTAACAGGGGGGACTGCCTTTCTTGGATTCATTGCGGCAGTGGCATTTGCTACTATACTGGCAGTAGTTGCAGGCTTAACACTTTCAGGAGCTTCCACTTTATCTCATGATTTGTATGTAAATGTAATTAAAAAAGGTAAATCGGATGAGAAAGGTGAAGTAAGTGTTGCCCGAAAAGCGACGCTGGCATTGGGAATTTTGTCTATAGCATTGGGCTTGTTGTTTAAGGGGCAGAATGTGGCTTTCATGGTAGGACTTGCGTTTTCCATTGCAGCCAGTGCTAATTTTCCGGCACTTATTTTATCTATACTTTGGAAGAATTTTACGACGGCAGGAGCCACTGTAAGTATTGCTGTAGGAACGCTTACATCAATTATATTGATCGTTATAAGCCCGACGGTCTGGGTAGACTTGTTTGGCAATCCGGAAGCTTTGTTCCCTCTTAAAAATCCAACCCTTATCTCTTTGCCTGCGGCCTTTATTTCGGGTATAGGCGTGTCGCTTTGGAGAAAAGAAGACAGTGCCAGAGAAAAGTTTGAATCTGAAAAGATTAGAACTTACCTGGGGGTAGGGTCGGAGTAATGAAAATAAACTCAATATAAGAATCTTTAACAGCTATAGGGCTTAAACTTTGAGATAGAGGAGGAGACGTTTAAAGATTAGATTATAAGATTAGTAGTATGGGAGAAAAAGAATGGTTTCGGACCGATATCCGAAACCATTCTTTTTTTAAACACCAAACTGTTTCAGGTGGTGATCCAGGTGTTTATAAAACATATTATTCCACTCTTTTTTACTTAGTTTGCCAAAGCTTAAACTTTCTTTCCCGTCAAAATAGGCTTCTCCCAATTGTTGAGCTTTTAAAATATAATCAATCAGCCGTTTTTTCTCCTGTTCAAAATTCTTATCATCTTTAATTATAAATGCAGGAGCTGTCTGGCCATTAGGTTTATAAGGTACATCGTTTACCACAGCGTTTTTTACAAACATTTTTAAAAGAAACCTCACGAAAGCATTAGGCTTCTTATGTTTATTTTCGAAAGCCATTTCATAAGTAACATTACAGTGGGCAAGCATTTGGCCTACGTTCATTTTTCCCCATTTGGGCCTGGTGTCAGGTGTTAGGTTATTGATTCTTCCGATTATTTCATCGGTAACACTCTTCTCAAAAATATTTTTAATCATATCTGTTTTATGGTTGTCAAGTGTTTTTAACGTTGGTCCAGGTATGGTATGATTTATTTGTTGATTTACAGTTAAGCTTACTCATCCTTCACTTTTTTCTTTGCCACTGGCTTTATCGTGTAGGTGAAGTTCAACATAACAAATCGTTGTAATACAGTAGTCTGTGTATCTTCAATGTAACTTTCCGAGGTATTTCGGGCAATGCTTTTGTTCTGCTTCAACAGGTCAAAGGCAGTAAGTTTGACTTCGGCACTTTTGTCTTTCAGGAATTTATATCCAACGCCGGCGTTCCAAAGCAGGAAGTTTTGATTAAAGCTGTTGCTCAATCCTGTAAATACCTGATGCGTCAGTTCACTTTGTATCAGGAAGCTTTTCAGGAAAATCCAGTTTACTTTTATTCTGGAGCTTTGATTTAAATAAGTAGTATTCAGTTGTTGTTGTAAACTGTTACTTACTTTGCTTCCGGAGGTATTGCTGGAAATGGTAAAGTCGAAGTTCGGGCTGAAATTGCTGCTAAGTATTAAACCCAAACCTACATTGGTATTGTTGGAATAATTGTATAAATCATTAATAAGTCCGGGTGTTCTTGAGTAGTTAGCAGATATATTGAAGTTCAGATTGGATTTCAATTTAGCAACAGGTTTTCCGAAGGTTATAAATGATCGTAAGGCATAATATCCGTTTAAATTGACCGGAGTAGACAGTTGCACTCCTTTATTCAAAGTGATTCCCTGGCTTAAAGTAGTATCCTGAGATGCGATGAATAAACTGTTACCTATGTAATTGTTATTTATACTAGCCATAAGGAATGCAAAAAAGGTAGTGGACTTTTCTGAGTTATTAGCAGAGTATCGGGCAATAAGCGACTGTTGATAATCTTGCTTCAGGTTAGGATTACCAATTCTTAATTGTAACGGATTAGAGTTGTTTAACACGTCTTGCAACTGATCTACATTAGGCGCGTTAGTTCTGGCTCTATAGAATATTCGTATGTTTCTGGAAGACGAGAAGTTGTATTGAAATCTTGCATTGGGCAGTATGCTTGTAAAGTTCTTGTTTAAATCATACTGATACGGAAAGGTTTGTTTGTTACTTAGATTGGCCTGCTGATAATTCAACCCAACTGAAAAGTTGTACTTCTGTTGATTTAGTTGGTATCTCGCCCCCAATTCATGTGCTATGTACACATTGGTAAAAATATTGGTAAGGAATGTGTCCCTAATATCATATAGTTGAGATAAAGGGGAACGTTGAAAAGTTTCCTTCTCTGAACTGTTTCTGTTATATCTGTTGTCGTATTCGAAGTTGATAATTCCTTTCTTACCTATAGGTTCTGTATAATCTATTTCAGATGCAACAGTCAATCCTTTTTTATCTAGTTGATTAAACTGATTCAGGGAGTCTGTTGCTATGAATCCATTATAACTTTCGTTTTGTGAATTTTGATAGCTTTCACCATCACTGTTGTTTAAGCCTATGTTGGTTGAAACAGCCAGTGTCCTTCCTTTTTTAGCGAACTTGTGCCGGTATTGAACGGGAGCTGACAGGCTGTAGGAGTTGAGCTGGGAAGTGAACAGGTTGTTTAAAGTGTTTACCAACTCAGTGCTTTGACTGTTAACTCCCTTGAATGTACTATTGCCTTCATTTCCCTGAAAAGAGAACCGGGGTTGAAACAATAGAGAGTTCGAACTGTCTATTGCATAACTGATTCGGAAGTTTGCCCTGTGGTTGATATTATCCGATCCGGAATTAGAGTTTTCCTGATATACCAAGCCTGAATCAGAAGGGAGTACATACTGCCTGTATATGCTGCTGTTGGCGATATTGGAACTTTTGTTAAAGAAATAGCTTCCGGTAAAGTCCAGTTTTTTACCAAACTTATCACTATAGTTAATACCAAGGCTGTTAGTGATAGAGATACCATCTCGCTGATTAACCAGAAAACTTCCTGCATCGTTGCCACCACCGGGACGGCCACCGCCAGGCCCGCCTCTTCCTCCACGGCCGCCACCACCGGAAGCGCTCATTACACCGGAAAGATCATCGGAGGAGAAGTTTTGTTCATTAATATTGTTGGTAAGCCCTACAATGGAAATTCTTCGATCGCCATCAAACATGTTAATATTTCCGCCGGACTTGTAGCGCTCATCTGTACCAAACCCGGAATATACTTTACCAAACCGGCCGTTTCGGAATTCCGGCTTGGTGACAATGTTTATGGTTTTGATGGTATTTCCATCATCAATTCCTGTAAATTGAGCCTGGTCGCTTTTTCTGTCGAATACCTGTATTTTATCAATCACTTCGGCAGGAAGGTTTTTTAATACAGCATTGGGATCTTCCCCGAAAAAAGGTTTACCATCTACCAGGATTCTTTGTACATCTTCTCCCTGTGCCTGTACTTTACCATTTTGTATTACTACCCCAGGCATCTTGGAAATAAGGTCTTCTGCATTTGCATCAGGATTAGTTTTAAACGATCCCGCATTGTATTGAGTAGTATCGCCTTTTTGAAGGGTGGGAGATACCTTTCCGACAATGGTAACATCTTTCAATGCTATTACCTTTTCTTCTAATGCCAGTACGCCAAGGTTTATTGGAGTAGAACTTAATTCAATGTTTCGGAACCAGTCATTATAGCCAAAGTAGCTTATTCTGATAATATATTTCCCCGGAGCTGCATTTATTTCAAATGCACCGTCCAAATCAGCGGATGTTCCTTTAATGATGGTGGAGTCTTCAGGATTGAGCAACAGGGCATTGGCGCCAAATAAAGGCTCGTTCGACTTCTTATCAATCACTTTCCCCTGAATGCTAATATTTTGGGAATAAGCTAATGTGGATATTAAAAATGTTATTAATAGAAAAAGACTTTGTTTCATGATTTTGTTTGTGTTCCGAAGGTCGTAAGTTACTAACGAATGTAATAAAATGCGAATATGTCTTTCGCCTGTTTTTCAATTAACTCTTTTAATACTTAGTAGTGTTAATACAATATAAAGCTGCGATGCAACTGACTACGTTAAGAGCAGAATTAAATGCAGATATGGTAAAGCCATTTTTGTACCAGAGTGGAGACAATACAAACAGCGCAGTCATATTCAGTTAATTATCAATACATGATGGTTACTTTTAGTAGGAATTAATCGTTAAGATATAATTCAATCCAATTCCAGAAAGCACATTCTTTTCAGTTATGGTAAAAAGTTGTATTAATTTTTTATTCGCAATAAAGTCGTTATTTAAATC
>DATCKK010000688.1:0-2756 GCA_036562325.1 Cytophagaceae bacterium
GCTATATCTTTTGCAATAAGCTTTGGAATACTTATAGAGCTTTTACAGACTTTGATCCCAGGAAGAGCTTTTTCCGGTATTGATATTTTGGCTAACTCATTAGGAGCTTTGCTGGCCGGGTTAATAAGTTTTCTCCGACTAAAATAACTGGATTAATGAATTACCTTAAATATATTTTTACAGGTTTATTGGCCGCCTTTTATATTATTATAGAATCAAGTGCTCAGGATATTAACCGTGTCCGGAGTTACCTTGACACGCTGTGCTCCCCATATATGAGTGGCCGCGGGTATCTCAATGAAGGGGATAAAAAAGCTGCTGAATTCATTAAAAATGAGTTTGAAAATATTGGTATCAAAGCATTCAAGGGAAATTACTTTCAAAAGTTCAAGTTTGATATCAATACCTTTCCCAACAGAGTTTTATTCAAAACCGACAAAAAGGTTCTGAAACCGGGAGAAGACTATATTGTCAATTGTATTTCCGGCCCGGGTAAAGGAAAGTACAAGGTAGAATATCTGGATACTTTAATTTTTACAGACAAAGAGGTTCAGGAAAAATTTCTGCAAAGCTCTCTCAGGAAAAAAGCTTTTGTTTATAAAAACAAAGATTATAAAAAGCTGACTGAATTACCCTTAGAATACCTGCAAAAAATCCACGAATCTCCATGCGTGATTGAGTTGCAACAGAAAAAACTCATCATGGGGTTATCTCAAAAACAACTTAGCCATCCTTTTTTCTTAGTTAACGAAGAAGATTTTGATCCATTGACGGAAAAAGTAAAAATCAAACTGGATGCAGAACTTATTCATAATTATGAATCTCAAAATGTTATTGGTTATATAAAAGGAAAAACAGAACCTGATTCTTTCATTATCATTTCAGCGCACTATGACCATTTAGGTAAAATGGGCAAGCAGGTATACTTTCCGGGTGCAAATGATAATGCCAGCGGAACCAGCATGTTACTCGAACTGGCCAGATATTTTTCCACACCAGCCAACCAACCTGATTATACAATCGTATTTATAGCCTTTGGAGCTGAAGAAGCCGGCCTTATAGGCTCAAAATACTACACAGAAAACCCTATATTCCCCCTGAGAAGAATCAAATTTTTGATAAATCTGGATTTGCTGGGAACAGGAGATGATGGTATGATGGTCGTAAATGGTGCGATATTTGATAAAGAATTTGAGTTACTGACTAAGATAAATGAAGATAAAAGGTATCTTCCTGCTATTAAGAAAAGAGGTGAAGCTGCTAACTCAGATCATTATTACTTTACAGAAAAAGGTGTTCCATCCTTTTTCTTTTACACCCTTGGCGGAATAGCGGCTTATCATGACATACTGGATATCCCGGAAACACTACCATTAACCCGTTTCAAAGAAGTATTCAGCCTGATTGTCGACTTTATAGGCCAATTATGAGAAAAATACATTAATTTATAATTAATTTTAACCTTAACTTGTACCCGAGATTGACAGAAAAAGGAATACCCTTAATGGCTCAAAGTAAAAATCTTAATGTCCTTGCATTGAAGATCCTTTCTCCGATTTTAATTCTAACCGGAGGACTTGGGTATTTAATTCCACAGGAGCTTTTCTTAAAAAGTACTACCAGTTACTATAACTTGTTTTATATCGATGCGGGGCTGTTGGGCATGATTGTCCTTTTTACTATGAATGCCAAAATAGCCAGGTTTTATAATATATTTTTGGGATTAATTTTTGTTTACCAGGCCTTAGCCAGTCACTTCAACTTATTCCCTGAAACCTACTTTCAGTGGACCTTAACCGATGATATTGTAAATATGGACATCGGCCTGATTTTGTTATTTATCGGCATAATGAACTTTGGGGGAAAACCCCAGACTCAGCAAGAATTATAATATATTCAGGCTTTGCTCCTTTATCTTTTCCAACTCCTCCTTCATCTCTACCACTAAGCGTTGGATATTTGCATCATTCGCTTTTGACCCGATCGTATTTATTTCTCTTCCTATTTCCTGTGAAATAAATCCTAATTTTTTTCCATTAGCATCTTTGTTGGCCATCGTTTCAAGGAAATAATCCAGGTGTTTTTTCAGGCGAACTTTCTCTTCGCTAATGTCCAGCTTTTCAATATAATAAATCAACTCCTGCTCAAATCGTCCCTGCTCTACCTGATCGGACAAATTATACTCTTTAAAGTGGTTCTGAATTCTGGATCGAATATTGGCAATCCGGGCTGGATCATACTCTTCTACTTTGGCGAGAAGGCTTTCGATTTTCCGGATATATTCGCTCATTTTATTCTGCAAGGTCTTACCCTCATTTACCCTGAAGTCTTCGCATTTGGCTATGGCAGCTTTCAAAACAGCGGCAATCTGATTCCATTCCTCACTATTATCTACTATCTCAGATCCGGTATCAATTACTTTAGGAAGTTGGAGAGCTAGTTTAAAAAGTTCACTACTTTCTGCACCTACTAATTCCGCCCCTTCTTTCAGTTCATTATAGTATTGTTTTAATAATTCTTTATTGATAAAAACTTTTGGCTTTGCCTCTCCTTTTTGTTGAACATCAATAGTCAACGTAATTTTTCCTCTTTCCAACGTTGAGCTCAACAGGCTTCTGATCTCCAACTCCCTGTCAGAATATTCCTTGGGTACACGGAAATTCAGATCCAGAAATTTAGAGTTCAATGATTTAATTTCAACAGTTATTTCCAGAGTTTCTGTTTCGGACTTACTAAGCCCGTAACCAGTCATTGAT
>DATCKK010000689.1:0-3811 GCA_036562325.1 Cytophagaceae bacterium
TAGCGGCTAAAAAGGCATCTGCAAAGAAAGCGGTAGCGAAGAAGAAAATTTCAGTTTCTAAAAAAGCGGCCGTTAAGAAAAAAGCCTCTGTAAAAAAGGTAGTAGCCAAAAAGGCAGCCGTAAAAAAATCGGTAGCTAAAAAAACAGTGGCGAAAAAAACAACCGCTAAAAAAGTTGCATCAAAAACTTCAACATCTAAAAAGGCGGTGGCTAAAAAGCCGGTAGTTGCTAAGAAAAAAGCAGTAGCCAAACCGGTAGCCAAGAAAACCTCTTCAGTTAAGAAAAACCAGGCTCCCAAAGATAATCTGGTAAGAGCAGCGAAACACGCGACTGAAGAGCTGAGCCTGCAGGTGCAGGAACATATTCGTCCTACCCCCAACTTTATACGGTTGGAAGATGTGATAAAGTCCGGTATCCAACTGGCTTTGAAAGAGCTTTTCAGTTATGAGTTGGGTATTGACCAAATATTCCTGCAGCCAACCAAAAAGGAGTTCGAAGGAACTTATACTTTTGTGACTTTTACACTTACCAGAGAACTGAAAAAGTCTCCGGAAGAAATAGCCAATCAGATTGGTACTTTCTTAAAAGAAAATGTAAAAGTCGTTTCAGGATATAATGTCATTAAAGGATTTTTGAATCTTGAAATTGCTGATGAAGCCTGGGGAGAAGTGCTAAATTCCGTACTTCATGAAAGTTTTGCCGCCATACCGCAAAAAAATGAAAAGGTAATTGTTGAATACTCTTCTCCTAATACGAATAAGCCATTGCACCTGGGCCATTTACGAAATAATTTCCTGGGGTATTCTGTAGCTGAAATATTAAAGGCAAATGGTTACCAGGTTACTAAAGTTAACCTGATTAATGACAGAGGGATTCATATCTGTAAGTCCATGTTGGCTTACCTTAAGTTCGGAAATTTTGAAACTCCGGACAGCTCGGGAATTAAAGGAGATCATTTGATTGGTAAATATTATGTCCGCTTTAATCAGGAGTTAGAGGCACAGGTAGATGCCATGATCCGAAGATGGTCCAACGGAATCTACGAGGAACTGCCAGAGGATAAAATAGGAGAGGTTCAGAATCTGATTCATGCCTTGAATAATACTAATCCGGAGATAGAAGCGGAGAAGTATAAAGGTATCAGAAGCAAGTTAAAAGACATTGCGGAAGATTATGCCCAAATCCTGAAAGAAGCACAGCAAATGCTGGTGAAGTGGGAGCAGGGAGACCATGAAATCCGCCAGCTGTGGGAAAGAATGAATGCCTGGGTTTACGATGGGTTCAATGCCACTTATGAAGATATTGGTGTTGACTTTGACCGGTTCTATTATGAGTCGGAGACTTATTTACTAGGTAAGCAGGTCGTGCAGGAAGGGCTGGATAAAGGGATATTTTTCCGAAAAGAAGACAACTCCGTTTGGGTAAATCTTACAGATGTAGGTTTGGATGAGAAGTTGTTGCTTCGTGGAGATGGTACTTCTGTATATATTACTCAGGACTTAGGGACGGCTGATTTGAAATACAGGGATTATCATGCTAATAAGTCTATTTACGTAGTGGGCAACGAACAAGATTACCACTTTAATGTTTTGAAGGAAATAGTGAAGAAGCTTGAGCGTCCTTATGCCGATGGTATTTATCACCTGTCATACGGTATGGTAGACCTTCCATCTGGTAAAATGAAGTCAAGAGAAGGAACGGTGGTAGATGCGGATGAACTGTTGATGGAAATGATCGAAACCGCAGAAAAGCAAACACAAGAGCTGGGTAAAATCGAAGGATTCTCCGATGAAGAAGCGAGAAACCTTTATAAGGTACTTGGGCTGGGTGCTTTGAAATACTTCCTGTTAAAAGTAGATCCTAAGAAACGCATGTTGTTTAATCCTCAGGAGTCCATAGAGTTTCAGGGTAATACAGGGCCGTTTATTCAATACACTCACGCCAGAATATCGGCGATATTAAGGAAGGCGAAGCAATTGGAGGTAGATTATCTTAATGTGAATTTTGCTCATATCAATTCGTTGCATCCTTCAGAAAGAGAAGTGATCGTATTATTGAATGAGTTTCCGGCTAAGTTGGCGGAAGCGGCCAGAGATTATGCTCCGTCTGTGATAGCCCAGTATGCTTATGATCTGGCGAAAGAATATAACCGGTTTTATGCAGAAGTTTCGATCTTTAATGAAGATGATAAATTGAAGCTGGCTTTCCGAATCGCTTTGTCTTATGCAGTAGCTAAAGTAATTCGTAAAGCTATGGCTCTTCTTGGAATACAGGTGCCAGAGAGAATGTAAATAATAAAGTAGTGTGTGTTTAGTCATTGGTAGCTATCTTTGGCTAAATACTCACTTCTCACTATCACTACTAACAACAAAGCATATGTCAATAAAATATTCCCTTATATTGTTCTTTTCCTCTCTGTTTGGGTTGAACAAAGAACAAGTAAAACCGGCAGGAGTCTCTGCTGTTCAAAAAGATTCCTTCTACCAGTTTAAGGTAAAAGCTTTAAATGGCCAGGAGGTAGACTTTTCCACTTTTAAAGGGAAGAAAGTGATGATTGTGAATACAGCCTCAAAGTGTGGGTTTACGCCTCAATACAAAGAATTGCAACAATTGCATGAAAAGTATAAGGATAAACTGGTTATAATAGGATTTCCTGCCAATGATTTTAAAAATCAGGAGCCTGGGACGAATAAAGAGATACAGGAGTTTTGCCAGTTAAATTATGGAGTTACTTTTCAGATGATGGAAAAGGTACAGGTGACAGGAAAGGATAAGCATCCTGTATACCAGTGGCTGACTGATAAGAACCAAAACGGATGGAATGATAAAGAACCAACCTGGAACTTTTGTAAATACCTGATAAACGAACAGGGCGAACTTACACATTTCTTTCCTCAGGGAGCAAGCCCTCTTTCCGAAGAGATTATTAGAGCCATTGAAAGTAAGTAAAGTTATTCATGCCAAGATCCTTTGCTGTTTCCGATATTCACGGATGTTCCAAAACTTTTATTGCATTAATAGAAAATACAATTCGCCTTGAAAAGCAGGATCATTTGTATTTGTTAGGAGACTACATAGACCGTGGCCCGGATAGCAAGGGCGTGATTGATTTTATATTGCATTTGAAAGAAGAAGGCTTTCAGGTAAGAACTCTGATGGGAAATCACGAAAAGATGCTACTCGATGCCTATTCTGACCGGGATAAGGTACGTGTGTGGTTGATGAATGGAGGAGAGGTAGCAATGGAGAGTTTTAAAATTGATCAATTGTCTGACTTGCCTGAAAAATATATTCAATTTTTTAAGGATTTGGAGTATTATATCTTGTTGGATCGATACGTATTGGTTCACGCCGGATTAAATTTTAATATCCCTGACCCTCTTTCTGATAAAGAAGCTATGTTGTGGCTAAGAAAGTATACGGTAAATCCCGAATTAATAGGTGGACGTATGCTGGTGCATGGCCATACTCCCCAGCCTTTATTCAAAATAGAAGAAGATGTAGCGTTGGCCAATGCTAATCATGTTATTGGTATTGATGCCGGGTGTGTATTTTCTACTAATGATTTTTACGGACACCTTTGCGCCCTTCAATTAGATACAATGAAGGCGTTTTTTGAAAAGAATATTGATTCTCCGGGTAACTTGTCCAAGGTGATTTCCGGATAAGCCCTAAAGGATACATGTTGATATGAAGTCGGGTTGACAAAACGGAAGAATGTTCGGTTATTCGGTATCTTTTTTTTTCATTATACGTAATCATCTTCCGAATTAAGAATCACACAATTAAAGAATTGGCTCACCCTTTCATC
>DATCKK010000690.1:0-12039 GCA_036562325.1 Cytophagaceae bacterium
GTTCAAGAGCGATAGCTTTATTTATATATTCTAATGCAGCCAAATAGTTTTTCTTATTCATCATCCACTCACTGATATCTGCCATTTTCTCCGCTTCTGTCTTCTCCTGCTCTACTTGTTTCAAAAGCTTTTTCCAGTCCGGATATTGCCCCATTGAGGTTAAAACAGGATCTGTAGCTAACTCTTTCCATCGCAACCTTTTTCCCATCCCTTTATAATCAGTTAAAGAAAGTACTGCAAGATCATATTCCTGATTTTTAACATAAGCGCGGGCCAACTTCAGCAAACTTCGGTTATTATGTAACTCACAGTCTTTTCGCAAATCTTTTACCGCTTTTTCATATTCACCTATCTGCATATAAGCATCTCCCCTCAACTCATAAAGTTTGTCCGCCCTTTCGGTATTTTCTTCTGCTGAAGTAAATAATAATATTGCCTTATTAAAGTCTCCTTGTTGATAATAATAAATACCTCTAAGATAATTTTGATAAGCAACTTTTTCGGATATATCATCCCCTATCAACTCAACCAGATTACCTTTACCAAACACATTTAACAAGAAAAGCCGGCTATCATCGTTTACATAAGCTGCATATTGTCCGCCAGATGACAAGTGAACATACACCGCTTCTTCAGGAAGCATTATTTTTCTTTTTACAGAAAAAGTATCCAAATCAAAAAACAGGAGAGTCTTTCCACTATGAAGAACAAGACTATTTTCATCGGAAGCAAACTTCCAGCTACCAACCTTATCACTTGTATCAGCTATCCCTTTCACTACCTTTTCATTTACCAAATCTATTAACCCCTGAAACGGCTCTGTTATTGCCCACCGGGCATCAGAGCTGACAGTAATATTAATTATTTGCTGAGATAATTTAATTTTTGGAATCAATTGCTTGTCATTAAATGAATGAATCTTCAAATCATTTTTATCGGCAAGCAATAAACTTTTATTATCTTCAAAAATATCAAACGACCAAAAATGTGCATCTGACAAAAAGCCGGAATAGATAACGTTCTCATTAAAATCATCCAATGATATAAGACTGATCACTGCTTTGTTAACAATAGTATCTACCTTATAAGACACTATACTTTTATTGTCAGATGTAAATCCTTTTAATCGGCAACCTCCAATATCCTTTAGCTTCAACTTTTGATTTATATCCCAAACAACATGTTGGTATGGAGATGCTGACGCTATAAGATATTTATTATCTTTACTTACAAATATCTCTGTGACCGGAAAACCCTGGGGCAATATAAAGAGATTCGTACCTGTAGTAACATCCCAACCTCTAACTATTCCGTCACTTCCTCCCGAAAAAACAAAAGATTGGTCTTTACTGAATGCAACAACATTAATCTTTCCATCATGGGCAGTAGGTTGTTGTGCCCTGCTACTAACAATTATAAAAATGAAAAATATGATAAGTAATACGCTCCGCATCTTATAGCTCTCCTCGTTAATAGAAGAACTACAACCCTTCAGAAAATGTTTTTAGCAACATTATTACTCTATCATAGAATAAACAGAATAAATAATTCAATTAACTTATTATTAAACAAAAAGGCTGCTACAATTATTTTGCAGCAGCCTTCAAATTCCATCTTTATGGCAATAATTACATGTGCAGTGATCTGTTTTCGGTAGCAGCCAGACAAGCTTCTTTTATAGCTTCTGTAAAAGTTGGGTGAGCATGACTCATTCTTGAAACATCCTCAGCAGATGCTCTGTATTCCATAGCAGTTACTGCTTCAGCAATCATATCCGCTGCTCTCGGCCCTATTATATGAACGCCAAGAATTTCATCCGTATTTTTGTCTGCCAATACTTTTACAAATCCATCGGTATCCATACTTGCACGGGCTCTTCCCAAAGCTTTGAATGGGAATGAACCTGATTTATAAGCACGCCCTTGTTGTTTTAGCTGTTCTTCTGTAAAACCTACAGCAGCCACTTCAGGCCATGTATAAACTACCCCTGGAATCAGATTGTAGTTAATATGTGGTTTCTGTCCGGCTATATACTCAGCAACAAACACACCTTCTTCCTCTGCTTTGTGCGCCAGCATTGGCCCTTGTACAACATCGCCAATAGCAAATATACCCGGCACAGAAGTTTCAAGGTGATTATTTACAGGTATTCTGCCTCGCTCGTCTAACTTAATATCTATATTCTCTAAGCCAAGGTTATCAGTATATGGCCTTCTTCCTATAGCCATTAAGCAATACTCAGCAGTAAACTTCGCTTCTTTTCCATCTTTATCGGTAGCAGTAACTGTAACCTCTTTACCTTTTACAGTTGCTCCGGAAACTTTGTGATTGAAGAAAAACTCAAAGCCTAATTTACTTAATACTTTTTGAAGCTCTCTTCCCAATGCCTTATCCATAGATGGAATTAACCCATCCAGGTATTCTATTACAGTTATCTTAGTCCCTAATCTTGCAAATACAGAACCTAACTCCATACCTATTACTCCACCACCTATTACTATCATACTTTTAGGTAGCTCTGTAATTTCCAACGCTTCTGTAGAAGTAATAATCCTTTTCTTATCGATAGTGATCGAAGGCAAAGATGAAGGTTTAGAACCCGTAGCTATAATGGTTTTAGCAGTTTTTAATTCTGTAGTTTTACCATCTGCTGCAGTTACTTTAATCGTATTTTTATCAACAAATGAGCCGACACCTGTATGAACATCTATCTTGTTTTTCTTCATTAGATAAACGATTCCGTCACAGGTCTTTTTAACCACATCTGCCTTTCTGGCAATCATTTGTTTCAAATTGGCTTTTACATCTTTCACATCAATGCCATGCTCCTTAAAAGAATGAGTAGCATTATGAAAGTGTTCCGAAGAGTCCAATAGAGCTTTAGAAGGAATACATCCTACATTAAGGCAGGTTCCTCCTAAAGTATTGTATTTCTCAATGAGTGCGGTTTTCATTCCCAGCTGTGCGCATCTAATAGCTGCCACATATCCGCCAGGACCACTACCGATTACAACTACATCGTATTGCATGTTTTTAGTAGTTAGTAGTTAGCACTTAGTAGTGAGTATTAAGTACTAACCATAAAAGTTTTAAATTATTTACAATCCTGAAGTACCTTACTCACTACTCAATACTCAGGACTCACTACTCAATTAAATTCCTAATAAAAGCCTTGAAGGATCTTCTAAAAGTTGTTTAACTCTAACAAGGAATCCTACCGACTCTCTTCCATCAATGATTCTGTGATCGTAAGAAAGAGCCACATACATAATTGGCCTTATCACTACCTGCCCGCCAATAGCTACCGGCCTTTCAACGATGTTGTGCATACCCAGAATAGCTGACTGAGGAGCATTAATAATCGGAGTAGATAGCATAGAACCAAATATTCCACCATTGGTAATAGTAAATGTACCACCGGTCATTTCCTCAATGGTCAGCTTATTCTCTCTTGCTCTGGTAGCCAGTCTTACAACTTCTTTTTCTATCTGGTCAAAAGACATTGCTTCTGCATTTCTTATCACCGGTACTACTAAACCTTTTGGAGCAGAAACAGCTATTGATATATCGCAGAAATCATTATATACAATTTCATCGCCATCGATCATTGCGTTAACTGCAGGATAATCCTGAAGTGCCATACACACCGCTTTGGTGAAGAAAGACATAAACCCAAGTCCTACCTGGAATTTCTCTTTGAACTGATCTTTATACTTCGCTCTAAGATCCATAATCGGCTTCATGTCAACTTCATTAAATGTAGTTAACATGGCAGTCTCATTCTTAACAGATACCAGACGCTTGGAAACAGTCTTTCTCAGGCTGGACATTTTTTGCCTTCTCTGAGTTCTGTTGCCTTCTCCTGTTACGGCCTGTCCTGCAGAAGACTGTGCCGGAGCAGTTTTTTGAGGCTGAGATTTTTGTGCCGACAATGCATCTTCTTTGGTAATTCTGCCATCTTTTCCTGTGCCTTTTACCTGCTCAGGAGAAATACCTTTTTCAGCAAGAATTTTACCCGCTGCCGGAGAAGTATGGCCTTTAGCATAGCTTTCTCCTCCACTTGTAGTAGTTCCCTGGCTTACAGCAGGAGACTCCTGAGTAGCAGAGCTTTTCTCAGAAGCACCTTCGCCTACATATATTTTGCAAATTGGATCTCCTATTGCCAACGTTTCTCCTGTTTTGGCAATGATCTCCACTTTACCAGATGCTTCTGCTCTTAATTCGAAAGTAGCTTTGTCTGATTCAATCTCACAAAGCAAATCTTCCTGATTTACAACATCACCATTTTTTACAACCCAATTACCAATAGTAACCTCGGTAATAGACTCGCCAACTGTCGGTACTTTCATTTCCAGTACCTGTCCCTTACCACCGGCTGCTGCTTTCTTTTCTCCTCCTGCAGAATCCTGCTTTTTAGGTTGAGCTGATCCGTTTTCCTCAATTACACATACCAAATCACCTATTGCAAGAGTATCTCCTTCTTTGGCTTTTATTCTTAACACCCCGGCACTGCTTGCATTAAGTTCAAAAGTTGCTTTATCAGACTCCAGTTCACACAACACTTCTTCCGCCTCTACATGGTCTCCATCTTTTTTATTCCATCTCCCGATGGTAACTTCTGTGATAGATTCGCCCACCGGTGGGACTTTCATTTCTATTGCCATTTTCTTAAAAAGTTATAGTCGTAAGTTGTAAGTAATAAGTTTTATTATTTTTTGAGAAAGAGTTACCTCGAATCTCTATCATAAATACCAAATAAATTCCAATATTCAAAAACTAATACCCGGGGTATTTTTGAGATTGCCTATTGGAATTTATTGGTTGTTTAGCCTTTGCTTCACGTGATATTAAAGAACTACCAAAGCTTCTGATTAATCGTCTCTGCAAACGCATTAACCACTACTTCTCTCTGCGACTCTACGTGTGCTTTAAAATAACCTACCGCAGGAGATGCAGCTTCTTCTCTGGCAATAACATCTATATCCACTTTCTTATACAAACGCTTCAAGATATATCCCCATGCTCCCATGTTTACAGGCTCTTCTTGTACCCAATACACTTTAGCATTTTTGTATTTGCTTAAAACATCCATCAATTGTTTTTCAGCAAATGGATATAACTGCTCTAATCTAATGATGGCAACATCTTTACGTTTCTGCGCTTGTTGTTCTTCGTACAGATCATAGTAGATCTTACCGGTACACAACAACACGCGCTTCACATTTTTAGGAGTTACATTGGCATCGTCAATTATCTCTCTGAACCTTCCTTCAGTAAACTCAGATAATGGCGACACTACCAAAGGATGTCTCAGCAATGACTTAGGCGCCATATTGATCAATGGCTTTCTGAACGGCCATGCCAATTGCCTTCTCAACGCGTGGAAGTAGTTAGAAGGACTGGTAATATTAGTAACTACAATGTTATAGTCTGCACTTAATTCAAGGAATCGCTCAAGACGCGCACTGGAGTGCTCGGGCCCCTGGCCTTCGTAGCCGTGAGGAAGCAACATCACAATACCGTTCATTCTTTGCCACTTGGTTTCAGTACTTGCCACAAACTGGTCTATCATAACCTGTGCTCCATTGGCAAAGTCACCAAACTGCGCTTCCCAGATTACTAAAGCATTCGGGTTAGCCATAGCATAACCGAACTCGAAGCCTAATACTCCATACTCAGACAATAAGGAGTTATAGATTCGGAAGCTTTTTTGTTTATCGGCAATATTGTTCAGTGTGTAGTATGGCTCATTGGTTTCAGCATCTTTTAACACAGCATGTCTGTGAGAGAAAGTACCTCTTTGCACGTCCTGGCCGGTCACTCTTACAATTTTACCTTCGATCAGTAAAGAGCCAAATGCAAGTAACTCTGCACTTGCCCAGTTCAACACCTTAGATTCAAAGAACTGCTCTTTTCTTTCTTTTAGCAGTTTTTCTATCTGCTTGATAGGTTTGAAACCATCAGGAATAGTTATTAAAGCCTGGCCAACTTTCTCTACTACTGTATCCGGGATGTGTGTCTCCGGAGACTGATCAAAATCAGAAGGATTGGACATGCGTAGCTCTAACCACTCTTTTTCCATTTTTTGGAAAGTATATGGAAGCGGTTTTTGCTTCACCATGTTCAGACGCTCTTGCAGAAGGTCTCTGAACTCTCTGTCCATCTTCTTGGCAAGTTCTGCATCCACGTCTCCTCTTTCAATCAGTTTTTTATTATATACTTCTCTCGGATTAGGATGTCTTGATATAATGTTATAAAGAGAAGGCTGAGTAAACTTAGGCTCATCGCTTTCATTATGTCCATGCCTTCTGTAACATACCATATCAATGAATATGTCTCTTTGGTATCTCTGTCTGAATTCTACCGCAAGCTTCACGCAAAATACTACCGCTTCAGGATCATCACCGTTGCAATGTAACACTGGTGCATCCACTACTTTTGCAACGTCTGTACAATAGATACTGGAACGCGCGTCTTCAAAGTCAGTAGTGAAACCTACCTGGTTATTGATCACAAAATGGATAGTACCGCCTGTGCTGAATCCATTAAGTTTGGACATCTGCACTACTTCGTAAACAATACCCTGGCCGGCTATCGCTGCATCCCCGTGTATAAGTACTGGAAGAATTTTAGAATAATCGTATTTATATAAACGATCTCCTTTAGCTCTTACAAAACCTTCCACAACAGGGTCTACTGCTTCAAGGTGAGAAGGGTTTGGAGCAAGTTTCAGATTTACTTTCTTTCCGGAAGTGGTAGTAACCTCACTGGAATACCCCATGTGGTACTTCACGTCACCATCTCCCATGGTTAAGTCAGGTACTGCCGTTCCTTCAAATTCATTGAATATTTGCTCATAGGTTTTACCCATAATATTGGCAAGCACATTCAACCTTCCGCGGTGAGCCATTCCAATCACTACCTCTTCTACTCCAAGCTCCGCAGCACGGTTGATGATAGCATCCAATGCAGGAATAGTGGTCTCACCACCTTCCAGTGAAAACCGTTTCTGGCCTACATATTTAGTATGAAGGAAGTTTTCAAATATTACTGCTTCGTTAAGCTTGCTAAGAATGCGTTTCTTTTCTTCAATAGAAGGATTATGAGCAAGAGATTCTTTCTCTACCTTGTTTCTGAACCAGGCAAGTCTTTCAGGCTCTCTTATGTAAGTATACTCAAACCCTATAGTACCTTCGTAAATATACTTTAATGACTCAATGATCTTTCTAAGAGTAGCAGGCCCGATTCCGATTTCATTACCGGCCTGGAATACAGTATCCAGATCTGCCTCAGACAACCCAAAGTCTTCCAGATCCAGTAATGCTTTACGGTCTTTCCTTTCTCTTACCGGATTGGTTTTTGATTTTAGGTGGGCTCTTGAACGATATGCATGTATCAGGTAATGAACGTTTACCTCTTTCGGACTGATTGCTCCTTCAGGGATCGCATGTCCGTTAGTACTAACTTGACCGTCTCCGTTTTTCCCATATTTTATTTGAGAAAAATCAAACCCCTCAAAAAACTTCTGCCAGCTATAATCCACCGACTCGGGATTTTCGCGATATGAATTATATAGTTCCTCTATATAAGACACATGGGCATTATTTACATATGAATATTTATCCATTTTGTTATATTATATATAGCAAAGTTACAAATCGCTTTCAATATCCACAATTGAATATTCGCATACTCAAATATATATTGAAAATCAATCGATTAAAATAATTAAAACTAAGATTTTATTCTCCTTTTACGTAATCTTCGAGGTAAGAGTAATTAGGTGTAAGTTTTCCTTCTTTGGCGATAGTTCCGTTCTCAATTATTGGACTTTCTTCCCCTTTCAGCAAATGAGGAAAAACGTTCTTCATCAATTGCACTCCAAAGTCACGTGACGCATCTCTCGGAAGCTCTCCGGGAAGATTATCTATAGCCATCACGGTAATGTTGTGTTCATCCGAAAACGGTGCCTCTATCCCTTCTGAATAGGGATTGTAATCATAAGCCGGGTCATAGATGGTAGAGGCTTTAATGGTTGAAGGTATGGAACCTCCAATATCACAGGTTATATCAGCAATTAACTTTACAGAATTATTTTTATTCTTCAGATCCTCATTACTAAATAGTTTCGGAGCTTTAGGATTCCAAAATGCCCCTGCAATGAATATATCTGCTTTTGCCAGATATTTAGGGAAGTCAGACATATATTTCTCCGGATAATTATAAAAATCCTGCGAATTCCATACTCCTGCTTCTCCTTCTTTAGGCAAATGATAGTCTTTGGACGAGAGCATACTGTAAACAGGCTTATCGAACTCAGATTCCAGTATTTCAGCAGGTGTTACCCTGGCAATACCAAGCCACTGCAGAACCTCTGCTGCCCCTTTACCAACTCTCCCTGATCCTGTTATTACAATTTTCACCGGTGGCAACTTTACTTTTTTTAGTTCCTCTTTTACCTCAGTGATATCAAAACATTGGTAGGCTCTTTTTAGGTCGTACAATTTGTATTTTTTTCCGTACAGCAGTATTCCGTTATATGCACCAACAATACCGGCATATCGTCCAAATGCGATAATTCTCTGCCCCGCTGCGTCCTTCAGGCACTCATAATCGATCATCCGGATTTTTTTCTCCAGGATAGCCTGTAAAAGTTTTTGATTTTGAGGTTGTTTTTTAATGGTATGAGAGAAAAAAAGATAGGTTTTTCCAGGTATTAAAAGATGTGGTGGCACTTCCTTAATCCCCAGTAAAATATCGCAGTCCGAAAGATCTTCCTTTAAGGTCAATCCGGCATCCAGGTATTCTTTATTGGAGTAACAGCGAATATCACTGGGCTGTATGTAAATAGAGACATTATAGTTTTTCAGCACCTCTTTACATTGATCAGGCAATAGAGGAACCCTCCGGTCTATGGGGGTTTTCCCTTCTCTTAATATCCCTATTTTTAACATACTCATTTAAAATCACTAAGCTTCCATCATACCATTTATAAAGAACTTTACAAGGGGCAGAATAGAGCATTTATTTTAATTCTTACAAATAAATCAGTAATTTTGGACCTATACTAAAAAAATCTGAAATAACTTTTAATGTTTAATAACAAGAAAATTGTGGTTGTTCTTCCTGCCTACAATGCAGAACAAACCCTACAACAAACCTATAACGAAATTCCTTTTGACATTGTTGATGAAGTAGTGCTGGTAGATGATTGCAGTAAGGATAAAACAGTTGAGGTAGCGAAGGCAATCGGAATAAAACATATCATCCGCCATGAAAAAAACAAAGGCTATGGCGGAAACCAGAAAAGCTGTTATAACAAAGCTCTGGAGCTGGGGGCTGATATTGTAATTATGGTTCACCCCGATTACCAATATACTCCCAAACTGATCCCGGCCATGGCGAGCATAATAGCTAATGGTTTGTACCATGTAGTACTAGGTTCCAGAATATTAGGGAAAGGCGCACTCAAAGGAGGAATGCCTTATTACAAATACATTTCCAATCGTTTTCTGACGTTTTTCCAAAACCTGCTTATCAATGAAAAGCTGTCGGAATATCATACAGGCTACCGGGCATTCTCCAAAGAAGTTTTAACTTCCATCAAGTATCAGGAAAACTCCGATAACTTTGTATTCGACAATCAGATGTTGTCGCAAATATTCATGGCGGGATATGAAATAGCAGAAGTTACCTGTCCGACCAAATACTTTGAAGAGGCTTCTTCTATCAATTTAAAGAACAGTACTATCTACGGATTAGGGGTATTAAAAGTATCTTTGATCCACTTCTTACATAAAATGGGCATTATCAAATCCAAAATTTATTGAGCAGAAGGTAGCCTTCGGTAAATAATAAAGCCGTTTTCTCTTTTAACTTCTTTTACATCCGGCAGACTTTCAAGCTCTGCCTCTTTTCCAATTTTAGTTACAAAATAAGCTGGTTTATCAATCTCCCCTGTTAGCAACCAGCCCTTATCATAGCTTTTAGGATTAACAGGAATAGGCTTCCTTGTGTAAAACAAGTGCGCATAACTTTTAAACCCAATAACTTCCACGTAAACATCCTTCCCTTGAAGAGATTTATAAAAATCAATTGCGGCTCTCTGAGAATAACCTTCAATTTTCGGTACTATGACAGGCATGGCTACCTGAATAGTAATTACAACCGCAATGAACAAAGCCATGGCACTGGTTACAATACTTTGCCGGTAAATAAAAATAAATGCGAAAACACCGATAAGCAAAAAAACTCCTGGTATTATTTCCCATCCGGACCAATAAACTTTCGCCTGCAAATTCGCCAGTGCAAAATCATCTTTCACTTTTTCCACCAGCAAAGGCATTAATTCGGGAAGATTTTTCAAAAACAACGGCAGAGCAATTAACAGAGCGGATATAATTACTCCGATAAGAATAATTAAAAATGCAAAAAAACCGGAAAAGGGTGCTCTGTTATATTTAACCTTTATCAAACAATAAGCAGCCAGATAAGTCAACGGGAAATAACAGAAAGAGGAATAGTGGACTATTTTAGTTTTAACTATGGAAAAAAGGATTAACACCACAAACAAGGAAACGACAGTCCATCTTTTAAATTGACGTTGACGGAAGTTATCTGAATGTTGTCTTTTAAAACTGTTAAGAGCAAAAACAGAGGCCGGGAATACCCCCACTAATAATACCACCCAGTGATAATAAAACGGCCCACCGTGTCCTGCATCAGGAGTACTGAATAGCCTTATCTGATAAACTATAAACTCCTGTAAAAAGAAAGGCCCGTTTTTGAAAAACTCTACTCCAAACCATAATGTACTGGTCAGAAAAGCTACCACCACAAACAACACCAGCTCCTTTACTTTGAAAAGAGTAAAAGATTTACGGATTATAAAATAAACCAGAATACATAAAACGGGAATCAAAAAGCCGACCGGCCCCTTGGTCAGTATTGCCAATCCTGCAAACAAACCAGCATTTGCGGCATGTCTTAACCGTTCTTCTTTTTGCCGTTTGGAAGCAGAGGTAATATAAGCAAGCTGCGAAATACTCAGGAAAATAAATAAATTAAAGAATGGATCGATTATACCTGACTTGAAATAAAAATGAGGCAGGAACGAGCCCACATAAGCCAGCACCCATAAATAACCAAACTCGATACTGTATATTTTCCTTCCTGTATGAAACAGTACCAGCATGGTAACTATACCAGCTATGGCGTTAGGAAATCGCGCCGCAAAATCGTTTATCCCAAAAACAGCCATACTTATTGCCTGCATCCAGATAAACAATGGGGGCTTTTCCCAAAACGTTTTATAGTTGATCTGTACACGGAAATAGTCTCCACTTACCAACATCTCTCTGGCCGATTCCGCAAAATTGATTTCATCCCAATCAAAAAGGTGTACGTGATTCCATTGAGGTATGAATAGCAGTGCCCCTAATAGAATTAAAATCAGATTGTGCGAAAGGTGATGGAAAATCCTCATTTACCCGTGTTTATTATCGGTTTTTGCAATTTAGGAGAATATTTCAAATTGGTATTGTTTTGGACATAAAAATATGATAAAAGTGTAAATAATACTCCTAATAAGGTTCCAAAATAAGTATCAATAAAAAAATGTTGTAATAAATACATCCTTGAAACACCCACCAGAAATGCCAAAAAGAAGCACAGTAACTGGATGCCAGGCTTCTTCACAAGCAATGTTAACACGGTAAACAAGGTGAAAGCACCCGAAGTGTGTCCGGAAGGAAAACTAAAGTGGGTATGAATTTCAATTCCTTCAATATAGTATAGCTCCATAATGCCTTCAAAAAATTTGGAAGGCCTTAACACATCTTCGAATACAAGCCTTTTCAACATTTGTACAACCAAAGTAGAGGTAACAAGGCATATCGTAGTAAGAATGGCATAGTAAAGTTTCCAGAAAAGGGCGAGCCCCAAAATAAACAGCACTGCAAAAAGCCAATCACCCAGATGAGTTATATATTGAAAAAAATAATCAAAAAAGGGAGCATGAAACTGGTTGATCCAAACTTC